>JBAXLC010000054.1:0-5955 GCA_037135015.1 bacterium
CGGGATCGCTAATGTCGTTTGATCCCGAGCCAATCCAAGATATTGGCGTTGAATCGGATGAATGAGGCTCGGCTGAGCCCAAATGGCGTCGTGCCAGTAAAGCCAGTCACCCACATTAGAGAGCCAGCACTAAAGATTCGTGCGCCGCGCTTCCCCGTGCGAATCACCGTGGCTAAGGTTGTGGATTTCTTCGGGCCGAGCGTGGTCAGTGCCGAGCCGAGAATGATCGGCCGCCCAGCGGGATAGAGGGAATCAGCTTCGCCGGAGTAGAGGTTGATCAGCGTTGAGCCAGGGCGCAGGAGCGTTCCAGCAAGGAAGCGACGAGGGATGCTGCGATGGATCTCCAGCGAAGTGGGCGTGAGTCGAGCCGAGCTTGCGCCGGCATATTGCACGCCAAGGAGTGCCCCCTCCGGACGCCGAATCTCCGTTGACCGAAAGAGGAATGAGACCTCCCTTGGGCTCGTCGCCTCAACGGGGTCCTGTCCACGGTACTTATAGCTAACGATCTCCTTGGGTGAACCGCTCTCAATACCGCCCTCCAGTCGAACCTGCCAGTAGAGGGAGTTCACGCCGAAGTTGGCGATCTCCATCCCGCCTCGATCCCCTGACGCGCGATCGAGCCAATCGCGAAAGACTTTACTGATGTACTCCGTATGTTGGCCCAGTATCAGCGCACTCGGGTTGACGGATGGTGCAGCGAGTGAGAGGTCATAGTCCGTTGTGTATTGCAGCCCAGTGATATGCGCCGACATCCAGAGCACCCACGGGGTTTCTGCCAACCAGCTGTGGTCAGGGTCGTTCAAGCTCAGATACGGGCGCTCCAGCGAGAGCCGTACCGCGCGCGGTCGCGTGTACAAAGAGGCTCCTCCCCACGTGTTATATGCCTGGAACGTGAGAATGCTGAGCGCATAGAGCGGTCGATTCGCAACAATGTTCGGCGACCGAACGACAAAGATGCCCCTTCCCGCTTGCGATGACGTTCCGTTCTCAGTCGCGATCGTGTAGACGCCCGGGAGCCAGCCCGTACTGTCCAGAGAGAGTGCAATCGGCCACGCTGCGCGGGCGGTCGCTGTTGTAGCGTCCCAGGTTGTGAGGCTGCGATAGTCAGCTCCATCAGCGCGATCCTCGTGGAACACGTCTGCGGGCGCTGCGGCTCCGGCAAACGTTTCTCGCCGAATCGTCACGCTGTAGTTTGGCGTTGGTGAACTGATGTGCAGGTGCAGGAGCTCGCCCGGCGCGATGGAGGGCTGAGTCCAGACGTCAACAACTTCTGGAATATTTGTGAGGTCCTGTTCGCCGCCATAGGGTGGCGGGGTGAATGATGTCGCCGGCGAGGGGGAACTGGAAGCGGCGGGCTCAGCCGCATGCGCAGGAGCGGGCGGCGCAGCCAGGGCTGGTGCCGCACAAAGCAGCAGCGCACACAGAGCGTGCGTGGGTTGACGGGCAACTCTTCGTTGGGTGGGGCTGGCGAGCTTCACCCCCTCATCGTCGCTGATCTTGGGGAGTTGTGGGACAACCTCGGTTATTCAGCGAGCGGGAGCGCACGACCCTTCGCCTTTGCCTCGGCCGCTTTGGCTGCCCAGGCGCCAAGAACCTCATCCTTGTGCGGTCGGATCGGGCAGTGGCCATCTTTATTGCCTGATTCGTCGCAATAGCCGAGTGGCACGCACTTCGGGGCGAGGAAGCTGCCGAGGAATGGGCTCACCGCAAACACCTCGTGGCGGATGAGCTGGAAGAGTCGGCGGATCTCCCACTGCGCCATGGTGCAGAGGCGCAAGCCCGACATGTGGATGAGGGCACGCAGGTTGACGGTCATGATCAGGTTGGTGCGTGTGGCGTTGGGGAAGACGAATCGTGCATCCTCGGCGGGGATCCCCGCCGCCACGAGGTCGCCGTAGAGGCCGAGCGCACCTTGCGTGGCCTCCTCGAATCTCGCACGGACCGTCTCGTCAGCTTCGGCGACCGATCCGGGCAGCATCGTTGCTGCCTTCTTGAAGGTTACGTAGCGCTGCGACTGCTGATCGAACGCGACGCCAGCGCGGTGGCGTACAAGCTGATGGCTAAGCGTTCGGGTAACGCCCGTGATGGCGAAAGTGAAGACAATGTGCTCGATCGTGCTGCCGTGTCCCGACTCAATGACGCGGCTGACCAGCTCACGCTGCTTCGCTGGATCAATCTCGCCCGCCTCAGCGCGGCGATAGATCTCCTCTGGTGGCAGCTCGGAGTAGCAGGTGCGGCAGGCGGTGTAGATGATGGGCACATAGGAGCGCTCGACGATCTCGCGATTCGGGAAGAGCATCGTCGCCTTCATCCCAAGGTCGTGACGACCTGGGTTTTTCGGAATTCCGCTCTTCTGCTTATCGCTCATCTCAGTAGTAGTCCGAGCAGGAGAGGAAGTAGCCGCACTCGCAGATCATCTTGCACTTGCGATCAATCATTTGCTTCCCGCAATTGGCGCAGCAGGTCATCACCAGTCCTGGATCAATTTCCACGGGAGCCGACGGCGCTGCAGCTGCGCTCTCGTCACTCGCCAGGGCTGGAGCGGGTTGGTTCAACATCTGGAGGATCCTACCGCTCCGCGGGGGAGGGCGCGCCGTGTGATGCCTCCCAGGGAGCACCATGGCCAAGTCGCGCACCCATCAGCAGGCGCGCCTCAGCCAGCACCATGCTCGCGGGGGTGCCGCTGGGCAGAACGTGCACGATCTCGAGGTCGGCGGGGCCGACAACCAGGCGCCGTCGAACGAGGTCAATGAGCTCTACCCAGGCGTCGCCGACGAGCAGGAGTGGTCGGGCATCACTGACTTGCAGCAGGTTCCAGGCGACGGCGATTTCGGCGAGGGTACCGATCCCGCCATCGAGGCCGATCAGGAGATCCGCCTGCGAGAAGAGGCGCAACCGGTCGAAGAGGTCGGCAGAATCGATGCGATGCGTGACCGCCTCATTTGCTTGGAGGCCATCCCACGAGGTGACGGTGTAGCCGAGCACTTCACCACCCGCTGATTTGGCCCCGCGGGAGGCGGCACCCATGATCCCCTCATAGCCGCCGGTGGCAACCGTGAATCCAGCCTCGGCGAGTGCCGCGCCAATGCTGAAGGCGTTGACCCAGCGGGGATCACTCTCTGGAAGGCGCGCCGAACCGTAGACGCCCACGATGAGGCGCTCAGTCATTACAGCGCGTCTCCTCAGCGGGCAGGGTGCCACTCACAAGGAAGGCAATGGCAGCCTGATCGATGCAGGCGCTCTTGCCACCGACACCGGTGTGCCCCTCGCCGACGTAGGTCAGCAGGTGGCCACTCTCGAGAAGGTCTGCCATGCGCTGTGCCCAGGCGTAGGGCGTTGCGGGATCGCCCGTGGTGCCGACCACCAGGATCGGTGCGGCGCCGGCACCATTGACTAACGCTGGCAGCGGATCGGCACTTGTATACGGCCAAACACCACAGAGAAGGCCGCCGGACGCCTGGCCCGCGGCAAAGTCTGGCGCCTTGCTGACGAACTTCTCGTAGATCGCCTTGTAGCGCGCGATTGACGGAGTTGTTGGTGAATCAATGCAGCTGATCGCGGGGAAGGCCTCCATGATGTTGGACTTATAGGTGCCGTCCTCCGCACGATCGTTATACGCGTCGGCGAGGAGGCTCAGCAGGTAGCCATCACCTTCACTCGCCCCTGCGAGACCCTGTACGGCGTAATCCCAGTAGTCGCGGTTGTAGAGCGTCATGACCACGCCAGTCCAGGCGAGCGTCGCGTTCAGGGAGCGACCGTCTTCCAGCACAATTGGCCGATCATCAAGGCTGTTCATGAGCGCATCGAATGCGGCGCGTGATGTACCACCACCAAATGGGCAGGCGGTGTCCGCATCGCACCAGGCGAAGAGGCGATTGAGCGCACCCTGAATCGAGACACCCTGTTCGCCGTATTCCGATTCGTCGGTCGGCGCCATGTCAACGGCGCCATCAAGAATCATGTGGCCGGTTGATGTAGGGAAGAGGGTTGCATAGACCGCGCCGAGGGCGGTGCCGTAACTGAAGCCAAGGTAATCGAGCTTCGGCACGTCGAGGCCGACTCGGATGCTCTCCATGTCGCGCGCCGATGCGGTGGTGCCGATGTAGGCAAGCATCTCACCAGTTCCCGCTTTGCACTTGTCGGCGAACCACTGCGCATCGTTGAGCGCCGAGGTCCAATCTGCGGCACTCGGCCGATCGGGGATTCCCGGCGTTGCCGCCCAGTCATCCATCTCGGAGTCGCTCAGGCACTCGACGGGCGCGCTGCGATTGACGCCGCGCGGATCCCACGAAACGAGGTCGAAGCGGTTGCCGACTTCGGCAGGCACCACACCGCGCCCCGACTCGGCAAGGATGTTGATGCCCGATGCGCCGGGGCCACCAAAGTTCAGAAGGAGTGGGCCGACCTTGTTCGCCTGGTCAGCGGCGGGGAGGAGGGCGACGTCGAGTTCGATTGTTGGGCCGTCCGGCGTCAGGTAATCACGCGGAACCGTGATAGTGGCGCAGAGGAGTTCAGGGTTTCCACCCGTCACAGGGTCGGTAACGGGGCAGCTCTGCCAGTCAATCGTGCCACTGGGGATGAAGCTGGCGGTTGGGCTCGGGGATTCGATGACCGCTTCGCCACAAGCACTGGTTGCCAGAGCGATGGCGAGGAGCGCGACGATGGAGAGACGACCCTGGCTCCCTGTGGCGTTGCGCATCGGTGGCCTCCTCTTTGCTCAGTTGTAGCAGAACGCCCCAGCCGCCAAAGGCGACCGGGGCGTTCTGAACGAGGTTCCTCGTTTGATCAGCTGCAGCCGCTCGTCGTACCGCAGGTCATGCACTTGTAGCAGGCTGCATTGCGCACCATGATCGCGCCGCACTCCATGCACGCCGGTGCATCGGACTGGTTCTGGAAGCCGAGCCCAGCAACCGCCAGCACACCGCCCGTTGCCGCAGGTGCGGCTGGAGCAGCTACTGGTGCTGGGGTTGTGATCGCAACTGGGGCCGAGATCGACCCCGTTGCGCTGCCGCCCTTGCCGCAGGTGCAGTTCGGTCCACACGACTCCACCGCACCCACGCGAACCGTGGCTGGGAGGGCGCCGAGGACCGGACCACCATCGGTGCGCTCCTGCAGTCCGAGGATCTCGCGATCGCCGGCTGGCAGGAAGCGGCTTCCGAGGTAACGGAAGACGTAGTCCACGATCGACTTGGCCAGTGGGATCTCGGCGTTGCCGGTGAATCCGCTTGGCTCGAATCGCACGTGAGCGAACTTGTTGACCAGGTCACGGAGTGGCACGCCGTACTGCAGTGCCACGCTGACGGAGGTCGCGAAGCTGTCGACGAGGCCGCTCACGGTGGAGCCCTCCTTCGCCATCTTCAAGAAGATCTCGCCCGGCTGACCATCCTCGTAGAGACCGACCGTGAGGTATCCCTCCTGGCCGGAGATCTCGAAGCGATGGGTGATTGCCGTGCGCTCCTTTGGCAGGCGTCGTCGCGCTGCACCGGCACCAGGCAAGATCGCAGAGGCGACTTCGGCAATTGCCGCTTCGTCCTTCTTCTTGCTGGTGTTGAGCGGCTGCGAGCGCTTCGAGCCATCGCGATAGATCGCGATGGCCTTCAGGCCCAGCTTCCAGCCCTGCAGATAGACGCTCTCAATCTCTTCGGCGGTGGCAGCCTCTGGCATGTTCACCGTCTTGGAGATTGCGCCGGAGAGGAACGGCTGCGCCGCCGCCATCATGCGCACGTGGCCCATGTACTGGATGGAGCGCTGGCCGTTCTTCGCCTTGAAGGCGCAGTCGAAGACTGAGAGGTGCTCGTCCTTCAGGCCCGGGGCACCCTCAATCGTCTCCTGCTCATCGATGTACTTGAGGATCGCGGTGACCTGCTCGGCGTTGTAGCCGAGCTTGACGAGCGCCTCTGGGACCGTCTGGTTGACGATCTTGAGGAAGCCTTCGCCGACGAGCTTCTTGTACTT
>JBAXLC010000055.1:0-5872 GCA_037135015.1 bacterium
CGCCAACAGTCGCCGTCCACAAGATCAACGTGGGGGAGCCGAGGGCGATGCCGAGGCCCAGCGCCACGGCGCGCAATCCGTTCGCGCGACGTAGTGGTGATGATTCATCAATCGAGCCGCCGCGCACCGCATCACGCAGTGCGGCCGCTGCGAACCAGCAGAGGATTGCGCTGCCGCCAAGCCAGAGCACCCAGGCAGCTGGCGGCCACTGAAGCAGTGCGCTGACGCCGAGGGCGCCGGCGCAGGCCCAGATCACATCGCCGATGCAGGAGCCGAGACCAATCAAGAAGGCGGGCCAGGCGCCACGGTCAATGGCGGTGCGCACGATCATGACGTTCACGACACCGAGTTCAATGTTGATCGAGAAGGCCAGGGCAGCGCCGAGAACGAAGAGCTCCACCGCTACTCGTTCCCTGACTCAACGACACTTGTTGGAGTGTTGTGTGGATTGCTATGAGCTGCGGGGATCACGCCGAGCTTCCCGGACTGGTAATCCTCAAACGCCTGCACCACTTCGTCGCGCGTGTTCATAACGAACGGCCCAAGCCAGGCAACCGGTTCTTTAATAGGGAGTCCGCCAAGGATCAGCACGTCGAGGGCTGGCGTGCGCTGATCCTGATGTTCGGAGGCTTTCACCACGATGCGATCACCTGCACCGTAGACGGCGAGCTGGCCCGCCTGAATACCGACACGCTCAGCGCCAACCGCTCCGTGACCAGAGAGGGCATAGACGAGCGCATTGAAATCGGGGCGCCACGGCAGGTCGAGCTCGGCTCCTGGCTGGAGCGTTGCATGCACCAGTGCGATCGGCGTTTGCGTCGATCCTGGCCCGCAATGTCCGCCAACGTCACCAGCAATCAAACGAAGGAGGGTGCCGCCATCCGGCGACGCGAGCAGCTTCACCTCACTTGAGCGAATGTCTTGATAGGCGGGTGGTGACCACTTCTTAGCGCGCGGCAGATTCACCCAAAGTTGGAATCCGTGGAAGAGGCCGCCACTCGCGACGAGGAATTCTGGTGGCGTCTCAATATGCAGGATGCCACCGCCGGCGGTCATCCACTGTGTGTCACCGTCACTAATGCGCCCGCCACCACCGTTGCTATCGCGGTGGTCGAGGATGCCGTCGAGCATGTAGGTGACCGTCTCAAATCCGCGATGCGGATGCCACGGCGTCCCCTTCGGTTCGCCGGGGGCGTACTCCACCTCGCCCATCTGGTCGAGCATGATGAACGGATCAATCGCCGCCAGCGGCGCGCCCATGAAGGCGCGGCGCACCGGGAAGCCCTCGCCCTCAAAGCCGCTCGGTGCCGTACTGAGCGAGGTCACCGGGCGCGGGCGCGCGGTGAGGAGGTCGGCGACAGGTGTTCGCTGCAGCAGGGTAATGTCGGAAACGGTCACAGCTGGCATACACAGATCATACGCGCGGCTGCAATGCGCCGCCTATCATCAGCAGGTGAGAAACCCCTTCGCCCGTCTCCGCCTTGCCGCAGACGACCCCTTCCGCAACCCCGACATCCGACTCCTCTTTGGCGCACAGGGGATTAGCTCACTCGGCTCCCAGGTCTCACACATCGCCTTCCCGCTGATTGCCATCGACGTGATCCATGCCAGCAACGGCTCGATTGCCTTACTTGAGATGGCTTTCCTACTCCCCTTCGTGCTGTTCGGCATCCCCGCGGGGGCACTACTCGACCGACGGACGCGCCGCCCGGTGCTGATCGCAACGGATCTCGCGCGAACTGGGCTGCTCCTCGTTGTCCCCGCCGCGTATGTCACGGGTGTTTTAAGCATGCCGATCCTGCTCGTGCTGCTCTTCTTTGTGGGGGCGTGCTCGCTCCTCTATGACGTCGCACACCAGTCGTATCTGCCAGCAATCATTCGCGGGCCACAGCTTGCCGCTGCGAATGGCCGGCTCATGGCGATGGAATCTGCTACAGGGGTTGCTGGACCAGCGCTCGCCGGAATTGCCGTTGGGCGACTCACCGGGCCGATCGCGATCGTGATTGACTCCTTTAGCTTCCTTATCTCTGCGCTCATGGTGCGCCGCGTTCGGCATGTTGAAGAGCTACCTGAAGTGACGCTTCAGAAGAATCAGACGGTGAGCATCTGGAGCGAGATGCGCGAAGGTGCTGCCTGGGTATGGCAACATCCGCATCTTCGCGGGAACGGCCTTGCCGCGCTCATCTTCAACTTCTTCGGCGGCATCGCAAGCTCGGCGTTGATGATCGCCTACTTCCGTCGCGAACTAGAACTCCCAACTGAGTTAATCGGCATCATCATCGGTGCTGGCACGTTTGGCCTCATCTTCTCCACCACGACGAACGCATTTTTTGTTCGACGATTCGGCATGGGTCGCACGTTGATTGCGGGCGGATTCCTCCTCCCCTCGATGCCACTCTTCTTCGCCCTTCTTGATCGCTCAATGGGCACGCCACTCATTGCGCTCATCGCCGTGCTGACGCAATTCGTTGCGCTCTTCGGCGCGGGGCTCTTCCATGTAAACCAGGTCACCTACCGACAGCTCATCACCCCAACTCGCCTACTTGGGCGCATGAACGCCTCCATGAAGACGCTGATGCTGCTCGGCCTGCCACTCGGCGCCGTGGTGGGATCGGTGATCGCCGAAAGCTTTGGGCTTCGCGCCACTCTGATCGTTTCAGCGCTCGGTGTGCTGGTCGGCCCGCTGCCGCTTCTGCTCTCTGGAATAGCGCACGTACAGGTCCAGCCAGACGGGCTGAGCGGCGGCGAAACGAACTAGCCGGCGCGAGCTGCCTTGATCAACTCCGCGAACGCACGCCCCGACTCCTTGATTGTTCGTCGCTGGGTGGGGTAGTCGATGTAGGTGTAGCCAAACCGCTTGTCGTACCCGTAGGCCCACTCGTAATTGTCGAGGAGCGACCAGCCGAAGTAGCCACGCAGATCAACCCCAGCCTCGATCGCTTCGGCTGCGGCGGTGAGGTGGTCGACCAAGAAGGCTTCGCGCTGCGGGTCGTAGACCCTACCGTCGCTGGCCACAGTGTCCGGCCACGCTGAACCGTTCTCGGTGATGTAGATCTTCGGCGCCTTCCAGTGCTCCTTCAGCTTGATCAGGAAGTCACGCATCACTCCGGCGTTCATTCCCCAGCCCATGTCGGTTGTTGGCCCATCGATCTGATTCCACGTTGTCTTCATGCCAACGCCGTTTGGGTCATTGCCGATCTTGGCTGGGAAGTAGTAGTTGAGCCCATGCCAATCAATGCGTTCCGAGATGATCTTCAGATCGTTTGCCTGAATCGGCATCGTGATGCCAGCAGCATCAATCACCTCTTGCGGATACGTTCCGAAATAGATCGGGTCATGGAACCAGCCGCTGTCGCCGGCATCGTGTCGTCGCACCGCATCGCGGTCCTCGTCGGTGTTGGTTGCGGGCATCCCTGGGCCTACGTTTAGGACGATGCCCATCTGCGCTTTTGGCGCAATGCTACGGGCTGCCTGCACCGCCAGGCCGTGGCCCAGGAGCAAGTGGTGCGATGCGGAGAACGCCGCCTGCGGATCTTGGATCCCTGGCGCCATGCTGCCGTGGAGATATCCGAGCCACGCCGAGCAGAGCGGCTCGTTCAGTGTCGACCAGTGCGTGACGCGATCACCAAGTGCGCCGAACATGACGCTGGCGTACTCAGCAAAGGCAAAGGCGGTATCGCGTGCGGGCCAGCCGCCGCGGTCCTCTAGCTTTTGTGGCAGGTCCCAGTGATAGAGCGTGGGGAAGGGCTCAATGCCCGCTTCAAGTAGCGCGTCAACAAATCGCTCGTACCAGGCGAGCCCCTTCGGGTTCACCGCGCCCGTTCCGTCCGGAATGATCCTCGGCCAGGCAATCGAGAATCGGTATGACGTTGCGCCGAGATCTTTCAGGATCGCTATGTCTTCGCGCCAGCGGTGGTACGAGTCGGTGCCGGGATCGCCGTTCTCGCCGCGATGCGTCTTGCCAGGGATCGTCGCGAAGCGATCCCAGATGGATTCACCGCGCCCATCCTCTTTTGTGGCGCCCTCAATTTGATAGGAGGCGGTGCCAAAACCCCAGGCGAAGTCCTTGGGGAAGCGCCGAGCTAAATCGCGATACTTGCTCATATTACGGGCAACTTTACACGCAGCCTCAGCGGCCAGGGCCCTCGTTGCGCCAGTTGCGCCTCTGCGGCGCCCCCCTACGGGGCGAGAACGTCAAAGTCGGCGTACATGCCGGCTTTGTAGTGGCCCTCGATATTGCACATCACCACGTAGTGTCCAGGTGGCAGGTCAACTGTGACGGTGCCCGGCACGCCTGGTTCGTACTCTGGCTGCTCGTTCACCACATCAAGGAGCGCCTCATCGATGCGATGAGTCGTTGCGTCGACGCTGGCAAGCAGTTCGGTTGAGGTGAGATCGGTGCGCACCACGAGGAACTCGTGGGCGATCGTCCCAGCATTCGTTAGGTCGAAGGTGATGGAGCCGGCGGTGTGGGAGTAGGAGTCAAGCGAGATGTTCCACTCCTTCTCCGTTCCATTGACGGCACCCGTTGCTGGCTTAGCCGCAACAACATCAAGGTCGGCATACATTCCCGCTTTGTAGTGGCCAGGAATGTTGCACATCACCACGTAGTGGCCAACTTCAAGGTTCACGGTCACCATGCCCGGCACACCCGGGTCGTACTCGGGCTGTTCGTTGATGACGTTGAGCTGCCCTTCATCAATGCGGTTCGTTCCGGCATCAACGCTGGCAACAAGTTCCGCCGCGCTCTTGTCGCTGCGCACCACGAGGAACTCGTGGGCGATGGTGCCAAGGTTCTGCAGATTGAACGTGGTCGTTCCCGCTTCATGCAGGCTCGAGGAGATCTCGATCGCCCACTCCTTCTCGGTACCGGAGACCGGACCAATGTCGGCAACTGGCTCAGGCTTTGGGGTGCGCTCAACAACACTGCCGTCGGGGGAGTCGGAGATGATGAGATCGGCGAACATGCCGTTCTTGTAGTGACCTTCAATATTGCACATCACCACGTAGTGCCCCTTTGGCAGTTTGACGGTCAGCGTTGCCGTAGTGCCAGGTTCGTACTCAGGCTGCTCATCAACGACATCAAGGCTGTCTTCGTTGAGGCGATTCGTGGCTGGGTCAACGGTGTCGAGCAGCTGTGTGCCGCTCATATCAGTGGCAACAACAAGGAACTCGTGTGGCACCGTGCCGCGGTTGTCGAGGTGGAAGGTCACATCACCGGCGGTGTGCGCATTGGCGGAGACAACGATCTTCCACTCGCTCTCTTTGGCGGCAATGGCTCCCTGGGTTGGGATCTGGGACCAGATGGCGATGCCGATGCCGATAGCAGCGGCGAGGCCCAAGACGATCGAGGCGGTACGCCCTGGGGCGAGCCCGGCCTTGGCGAGCGTGCTCTTTGCCTTCGATGTGCCAGCTGCCCGCTTCGGGGAGCGCTTCGCTGCTCGAGCCATGTCGTTTGGTCTCCTCGCCTTGCGCCGCCTAGGTGGCGGGTATCTGGGGGAGTATCCGACATTTCGGCTAGGAATTCAGATCCGTTGCGGATTAGTTGCAAAACCGCACCAGTGGGGGGCTGGGGGCGCGGGGTCGGCTATGATCCCCCCGATCGGGGCACATGCCCCACCTACCGAGAGGGAGCAGCGACCGAATGAATCGCCGTTATGTAGCGCCACTCCTGATTGCTGCGGTTGCCTTGATTGCTGGTGGCTGCCAGGCGGTGAGCCTCCGAGACCCCGTCACCGAGCAGGCCCTGCTGGTACGTGACCTCTACAACCTGGTCTTTGCCGTCGCCGCCGTGGTCTTCGTCCTCGTTGAGGGCCTGATTATCTGGTCGGTCATTCGCTACCGCCGCAAGCCGACCGACACCAAGTTGCCA
>JBAXLC010000056.1:0-5808 GCA_037135015.1 bacterium
CGAAGAGGCCGTCCTTCTCTGGCTTCAGCGTGCGGTAGTTGATCGTCTCAGGCTTCGTGACCTCGCCCTTTGACCAGCCGCGAATCTGCTCAGGGCTCGCCAGCGCTACGCGGATCGAATCGAAATTATTTACTTCAAGCATGATCTCTCCTCGTCCCTACGCCGCGCTCAATTGTCTTCGAAGCCAGAGAGGTTGATCCCGAGGTTCGGCGTGGCGTAGCCAGCCGGATCCTCGAGCAACTCAATGGTCTCGTCGTCTTGATTTAAGATGTCAACGCTGATGCCGAGGCTCTGGAGCTCCTTCACGAGCACCTTGAACGACTCAGGCACACCTGGCGCCTGAATGCGCTCGCCCTTGACGATCGCCTCGTATGCCTGCACGCGGCCAACCACGTCGTCGGACTTCACCGTGAGGATTTCCTGCAGAATGTTTGCGGCGCCGTAGGCCTGGAGTGCCCAGACCTCCATCTCGCCGAAGCGCTGGCCGCCGAACTGGGCCTTACCGCCGAGAGGCTGCTGCGTAATCAAGCTGTATGGGCCGGTTGAACGTGCGTGGATCTTGTCTTCGACAAGGTGGTGCAGCTTGAGCATGTAGGTGACGCCGACCGTAATCGGGCGATCAAACTCCTTGCCGCTCTTGCCGTCACGCAACGTGATCTTGCCGTCCGTTGGCAGGCCTGCCGCCTCAAGCTCGGCGATGATGTTCTCTTCGGTGGCGCCGTCGAAGACTGGCGTTGCGCCCTTCAGGTTCTGCTTCGCGAGCGCCCAGCCAAGGTGCGTCTCGAGGAGCTGACCAATGTTCATGCGGCTCGGCACGCCGAGCGGGTTGAGGATGATGTCGACGGGCGTGCCGTCTGGCAGGTACGGCATGTCTTCCACCGGAAGGATGCGCGAAACGACGCCCTTGTTGCCGTGTCGACCGGCCATCTTGTCGCCGACCGAGATCTTGCGCTTCTGCGCAATGGAGACGCGCACCAACTGGTTCACGCCTGGGGCGAGGTCAACCTCTTCACGGTGGAACTCGCGTACTTCGACAACAGTGCCGCGCTCGCCGTGTGGCAGTCGCAGCGAGGAGTCCTTCACTTCGCGCGCCTTCTCACCGAAGATTGCGCGGAGGAGTCGCTCCTCAGCGGTGACCTCGGTCTCACCCTTCGGCGTGATCTTGCCGACCAGGATGTCGCCAGGGCGAACATCGGCGCCGACGTTGATGATGCCGCGCTCGTCGAGGCTTGCGAGGAGCTCCTCAGGAACGTTGGCGATATCGCGCGTGATCTCTTCAGGCCCGAGCTTGGTGTCGCGTGCCTCGATCTCGTGCTTCTCAATGTGAATGGAGGTGAAGACGTCTTCGCGAACGAGTCGCTCGCTGATGATGATTGCGTCTTCGTAGTTTGCGCCCTCCCACGACATGTAGGCGACGACGATGTTCTGGCCAAGGGCGAGCTCGCCCCCTTCGGTCGACATGGAGTCAGCGATGACCTGGCCCGGCTTCACGCGGTCGCCAACCTCAACGGCTGGGCGGTGGTTCAAGCAGGTCCCCTGGTTCGATCGCACGAACTTCAGCAGTGGGTAGTGATCGATGTCCTTCTTGTTTGCAGCATCGTCTGGCTCAACCACGATCAGGTCGGCGGCAACGGATGTGACAACACCTGGACGGCGCGCGATGACCACCTGGCCGGAGTCGCGCGCGGCGCGACCCTCAACACCGGTGCCAACGACTGGCGCATGTGGCTGAAGGAGCGGAACCGCCTGACGCATCATGTTGGAACCCATCAGTGCGCGGTTGGCGTCGTCATGCTCAAGGAACGGGATGAGCGCGGTGGCAACGGAGACCACCTGCTTCGGCGATACATCCATGAAGTCGACGCGGGTCGGCTCAACAAGTTCGAAGCCATCGCCCTTACGGCAGTAGATGCGCTCGCCAACAAGGTGTGAGTTGCTATCGAGCTCTGCGTTCGCCTGGGCGATCGCGTAGCGCTCCTCTTCGTCGGCGGCGAGATAGATCACGTCGGTCGTGACGCGACCCTCCTTGACGCGGCGGTATGGCGACTCAATGAAGCCAAGCTCGTTGACGCGACCGAAGGTTGCGAGCGAGCCGATCAGGCCGATGTTTGGTCCTTCTGGCGTTTCAATTGGGCAGATGCGGCCGTAGTGGCTGTGGTGGACGTCGCGAACGTCGAAGCCTGCGCGCTCTCGCGAGAGTCCGCCTGGCCCGAGGGCTGAGAGGCGGCGCTTGCTGGTGAGCTCGGCAAGTGGATTCGTCTGATCCATGAACTGGCTCAACTGCGAGCCGCCGAAGAACTCCTTCATTGCGGCCACAACTGGGCGCACGTTGACGAGCGCGCTTGGCGTTGCCTTGTCGTCTTCCTGAATGGTCATGCGCTCCTTGATGACGCGCTCCATGCGCAGGAGCCCGACACGGAAGGCGTTCATGATCAACTCGCCGTTGGCGCGCACGCGGCGGTTGCCAAGGTGGTCGGTAACGTCACGATGTGCGCCACCCTCGTTTGCGAGGATCAGGTGGCCAACAATTGCGGCGAGGTCTTCGCGCGTGAGCGTGCGCACCTCTGGGCCCGGAAGCTCGATGCCCATGCGCTCTGCCGTCTCGCTGAGACGCTGGGTGAACTTGTAGCGGCCGACGCGACCCAAGTCATAACGTCGCCCATTGAAGAAGAGATTCTCGACGAGCGATCGGGCGTTGTCGCCGGTTGGTGGATCGCCAGGTCGCAGTCGCTTGTACACCTCAACGAGTGCCTCGCTGCGCGTTGCCGTGCCATCCTTCTCGAGCGTGTTCGCGAGATACGGATGCTCAGGGTTGCTGGTGAGTCGTGAGAAGAGTCCGGCGATCTCATCGTTGGTCTCATAGCCAACGGCGCGAAGCAGCGACGTGGCTGCAATCTTGCGCTTGCGATCAACCTTGACGTAGAGCTGGTCCTTACCGCTCGTCTCGAACTCGAGCCATGCGCCGCGGTTTGGAATCACCTTCGCCGACCAGAGGCCGCGACCCGAAACAGGATCAACGGTGTCGGTGTAGAAGACACCAGGCGAGCGCACGAGCTGCGAAACAACAACGCGCTCCGCGCCGTTGATGATGAACGTGCCCTGCGTGGTCATCCATGGGAAGTCGCCCATGTAGATCTGCTGACGACGGATTTCGCCAGTCTCAAGCACCTTCAACTCTGCGTTCACCATCAGTGGACGGGCGTAGGTGAGGTCCTTCGCGCGGGCGTCGTCTTCGGTGACCTTCTCGTCCTTGAACTCGTAATCGAGGAAGTTCAACTCCAGGCGCTTGCCGGTGAAGTCGCGGATTGGGCTGATCTCTTCAAGGAGTTCGGCGAGGAAGGTCTTTGTTCCCTTTGGCAGCGGTGTCGCGCCAGGGATCCACTCAGGGCCGACAAAAGCGGCGAATGAGTTGGTCTGTAGGTCAATAAGGTTTGGGATTTCGAGGATCTCAGGGATGCGCGAATAGAACTTGCGGCCTCCGGTGGCGCTGGCGCTAGCGGTGGTGCGAGTCGGCATGCGGCGGCTCCTTCGTCGATCCTGGACGCTCGGCGATATGGACGCTGTTAAATGGTCGCCCGAGGGCGAAAGGAGATACTAGACCCCAGAGCCAAACCTGGCAAGCGGGGCACCCTAGAGCCCCTCCCGAGAGGGGGTGGCGCTCCCCCCGCCCCATGCTGGGACGGGGGGTATTCGCCGATTTGTTACTTGATCTCGACCTTGGCGCCAGCCTCGGCGAGCGCGGCGACGATCTTCTCAGCGTCGGCCTTGGAGATCCCCTCCTTGATTGCCTTTGGAGCGGCGTCCACCAGGTCCTTCGCCTCCTTGAGGCCGAGACCGGTGAGCTCGCGCACCACCTTGATGACCTGGATCTTGTTCGCGCCGACTTCCGAAAGGACGGCCGAGACGGAGTCGCTGCCGGCGGCCTCGCCACCTGCTGCGGCGCCACCAGCGGCTGGGGCTGCGGCAACGGCGACTGGAGCGGCGGCGCTAACGCCGAACTTCTCCTCGAACGCCTTCACGAACTCGGAAAGCTCTAGGACGGTCATCTCGCTGACGGCCTCGAGCAACTGATCAGTAGTGAGCTTCGACATGGTTCTCTCCTTCTTTCAGCCCGAATGGGCTGGATTGTTACAAATGGACCGGACTACCGGCGGTTAGGCCCCTTCGGACTCGCGCTTCGTCTTCAGCCCACCGAGGGCGTAGCCCAGCTTCTGCAGCGGAGCGTTGAAGAGGAAGGCCAGCTTCTGGACCGGTGCCTGGAATGCCCCAGCCACCGTGGCCAAGAGCACTTCGCGGCTTGGGAGCTTCGAGAGCGCCGTCAGCTGGGCGAGGTCGAGAATCGACGTCCCCAGGATGGCCCCCCTGACCTCGGCGGCTGGGTAGGCCTTGAGGGCCGCCAGTACCGTCTTGGCCAGAACCGCCTCGTCTCCCGTGCCGAAGGCAATCGCCGTCGGACCGGAGAGATGGGACGGAAGGGTGGCGTTCCCCGCCTCGTTTGCGGCGACGCGCATCAGGCGGTTCTTCACCACCCGGTACGTGATCCCCAGCGGCCGAAGCGTGTTACGGATGGCGGCGAATTCCGACACCGTAAGACCTCGGTACGAGGTAAGGATGAGCCCACGGCTCTTCGACAGCTCGTTCGCGAGCGAATCGATCGTGCTGCGCTTCTTCTGCGTTGGCACGGTTCCTCCTTCTCTGGACGCACAGGCCGGTGCGTCTCGGCGGATGCAGCTGGCACCCCTGCAACTCTTCGCGTCACAGGGGGTCGCGCGTTCCGCGAGAAACCCTCTGCCTCAGCATGCCCACTCGTTGGTCGACCTTGCGGTTGACCTCTGAGTGACTTAAGTCCCCTGCCTCACGGCGGGGGTCACAGGCCCTCTTCGGCGAATCGTCGTATTTCGTCTCCCGAGCGTCTCCACTCGGGCGCCAATGTCTCGGTCGGCCAACCGGGCCGACGCGGATGGGAAGTTTACCCCGCGACCGCCAGCAGTGCTGGCACGTCAACGGCAACACCAGGCCCCATAGAGGCGGAGATGCTGACGCCCTTGATGAAGGTGCCCTTCAGCCCGGTTGGCTTGGAGCGGTTCACCGCGTCGAGCAGGGTCGCCAGGTTTCCGACGATCTGCGCTTCGGTGAAGCTCGCCTTGGCGAAACCGAGGTGAATGATCGCGGCCTTATCGACCTTGAACTCCACGCGGCCCGACTTCAACTCGGCGATAGTCCGCTCGAGGTCGTTGGTGATTGTGCCGGCCTTCGGGTTCGGCATCAGGCCCTTGCGGCCGAGCACCTTACCGAGCTTACCGACCTGACCCATCATGTCTGGCGTTGCAATGGCAACGTCGAAGTCGCTCCAGCCACCGTCAACCTTGGCGATCAGATCGGCGGCGCCGA
The DNA here is from genome assembly GCA_037135015.1 of bacterium. Classification (GTDB taxonomy): domain Bacteria; phylum Chloroflexota; class Limnocylindria; order Limnocylindrales; family Limnocylindraceae; genus Limnocylindrus. The sequence goes on from JBAXLC010000056.1 coordinate 5,392, forward strand.
CCTCATCTGCGCCGGCCTTCGTCGCCTCGTTCGCCTTCTCGCCCTGGGCGAAGACGGCGATGCGTACGCGCTTACCGGTGCCGTGCGGAAGGCCGATGGTGCCACGCACCATCTCGTCGGACTGTCGTGGGTCGACACCGAGGCGAATGTGTACCTCGATCGTCTGGTCGAACTTCGCGGTCGCAGTCTTCTTCACCAGGGCAGCGGCCTCGGTTGGCTCGTACTGCTTCTCTGGGTCAACCAGCTTTGCCGCTTCGATGTAACGCTTGCCGTGCTTTGCCATTTCGTTTCCTCCTTGTCGGCCGTTTGTCGGCCTCCCCCTTCACCGCGGGGTTGCGGCAATCGTCAGGCGACGACCTCTACTCCCATGGACTTTGCGGATCCTTCGATCATCTTGCAGGCTGCCTCAATCGTTGG
>JBAXLC010000057.1:0-5694 GCA_037135015.1 bacterium
CTCGAGGGAATCCACAACCGTGGTGACTTTGACCTCTCGCGCCACGCTGCTGAGAGCGGCGAGAGCCTCGACTACTTTGACCCTGCAACCGAGACCTCGTTCACCCCCTGGGTCGTTGAGGCTGCGGCAGGTGCCGACCGCGCCGCCTTCACCTTCCTGATCGACGCCTACCGCGAAGAGGTGGTGCGCGACGAGAAGCGCGTCGTCCTCTCGCTGCACTCGGAGCTTGCACCGTACAAGGTGGCGGTCCTGCCGCTGCTCAAGAAGCGCGACGACCTTGTGGAGATGGCGCATCGCATCCGTGACGGCCTCTCGCGCGAGTTCACCGCCGTCTACGACGACACCGCTGCAATCGGCAAGCTCTATCGTCGCCAGGATGAGATCGGCACGCCGTGGTGCATCTGTGTCGACGTGGACTCCATGGATGACAACGCCGTCACTGTGCGTGATCGCGACACCATGGAGCAGGAGCGCGTCAGCGCTGATCGGCTGGAGGAGTTCTTCCTCGCGAAGTTGCGCGCCTCGCGCCCTTAGGCTTCGGTCGCGCCTGTCGGCTGCTTGCCAGCTGGCCAGTAGAGTTCCTTGTGGATCGCCCCGTCAGGTAGGCCGTACGCTGCGAGCTCGCGCTCAGCGGCGACGATCATTTCGGGGTTCCCGCAGAGATAGGCGATCGCCTCACCAGCGCTGACGCCAAGATCGCGCAGTGCGGATTGAATGATGCTCTCGACGCGACCGGTGCGACCCGTCCAGCCAGCATTGAGTGGATCAGCCGGCCGCGAAATGGTCGGAACGTAGGTGGCTGGATAGGCGCCGCTCTTCTCCCACCCCTCGATCAGCTCGCGGTAGCCAATGTCGCTGACATAGCTCACACCATTGAGGTAGATCGCGCGTCGCGGGGCACGGTCGTCGGCGAGGGTTCTCGCCATGCTGACAAACGGCGCGATCCCTGTTCCCGATGAGACGTAGATCTGCACGCGTGCATCGGCGGGCTCCATCGTGAACTTCCCTTTCGGTGCGAGCACGCGCATGCGGTGGCCGACGGGAAGAGAGAAGACGAGCGGCGTAAAGGCGCCACCACGGACGAGGCGGAGGTAGAGCTCATAGCCGCCATCGAGGGCGCGCGCCGAGGAGGCGACCGAGTAGGGGCGCTGCACGAACTTCTCGCCGACCTTCACGCCGATCGTCACGTACTGGCCGGGTTCGAATGGAGTTGGCACGCCATCGGGCTTGATCCAGACGCGGGCGAGCGTGTCGGTGTCGTCGATGCGTGCCGCGAGGGTGGCGTTATAGGCGGGGTCGTCGGCCAGGATGCCGAACGAGGCGGGGGTAACTGCCGTCTCTGCCATGGGGCCTCCTCACGGTTGGTGCGACGCTGAGGGTCGCCGTTGCAGGGGAGTGTAGGGGAGGGGGCGTGCGGCTGCCTTGGCCCCAGGGCGGGGCTGGCTGCTATTCTGCGCCCAACAGCGCTTGACACTCACGGGCAACTGCTTTGCCCGATCACGAAATCACAAAGGAGGTCCCCCCACCGATGGCTTCCGGGAGCGTTGCTGAGATCAAGAGCCGACTCGCAGTCGCCGACGTTGTCGGAGAGACCGTCGTGCTCCGCAAAGCGGGCGCTGCGTTCAAGGGCCTCTGCCCATTTCATGGCGAGAAGACCCCCTCATTCGTTGTCACGCCTGCCCGCGAAACCTGGAAGTGCTTCGGCTGCGGCAAGGGGGGCGACATCTTCACCTTCGTCATGGAGCGCGACAGCCTGCCGTTCGGCGAGGCGCTCACCCTCCTCGCCGCTAAAGCTGGCGTCACGATCGATGATCGCAGTCGCGCCGAGGATGCGCGCAAGGTGCGACTCCGCGATGTGCTCGAGGGTGCAGTGAGCTTCTATCACGCCATCCTCACCTCGCACGAGCTCGGACGTCCCGCACTCGACTACTTGCACTCGCGCGGATTCACCGACGAGACGATCGAGGCGCAGCGACTCGGCTGGTCACCAGATTCATGGGACGCCTGCTCGAAGGCGCTCGCCGCGAAGCGCGGCGCAACACCCGCTGAGCTTGCCGCCGTCGGCCTCACCACCGAACGCGATGGTGGTCGTGGTGCATATGACCGCTTCCGTGCGCGCGTGATCTTTCCGATCCGCGACGCGAATGGGAAGATCACCGGCCTCGGTGGCCGCCTCCTCCCCGAAGACGACAAGCGCGGCGATCGCGGTCCAAAGTACTTGAACAGCGCAGCGACCGAACTCTTCGACAAGTCGCGGACGCTCTATCTCATCGACAAGGCGAAGCCCGCGATGCGCAAGAGCGGCACTGCGGTGCTCGTTGAGGGATACACCGATGCGCTGATGGCGCATCAGTCAGGATTCACCAACGTCGTTGCCAGCATGGGAACCGCACTGACCCCTGCGCAGGTTGCGCTCCTCTTGCGCTACGGATCAAAGATTCTCTTGGCGTACGACGTTGATGCTGCTGGAGCGAAGGCGGGCGCATTCGGTGCTACCGAACTGCTCCGCCTTGTTACCGAGCTTGGGAGCGCCGATGGCGGACCATCGCTCGTTGATGTGGGGATCGTGCGCCTTCCTGACGGCAAGGATCCCGACGAGGTTGTTCGCGATCAACCAGAGACGTGGCGCTCCGCAACGGAGCAGCCAGTGCCGGTGGTGGAGTACCTCATCGATACCCATGCGCTGGCTCATGACCTGAAGGATCTCGGTGGTCGCAAGCGCGCCATTGACGGCATCAAGCCAATCCTGCGCAGTCTGCGCGACCCAATCGTGCGAGATGGCTACATCTCTGCCGCCGCGCGACGCATCGGCGTGGACGAGAACTCGATTCGTGAGGCGATGATCCAGCGTGGCGCTGAGACGGCGGGCGCTGAGAGCCGCATCTCTGCGGATCGCGTGCGCGCCGCCGATGCCGACGGTGATATCGACTCCATCCTTGCCGGGGTGACGCCACCCGAGGCCGAACTGCTCCGACTCCTTATTGCGGCGCCAGCCGAGCGGCTTCGCGTGCGCGACGTGCTCGTCGATCAGCTCTTCACGAGCGGGTTGGCACGCTCGCTTTGGCGTGGACTCCGTTCGGCACTCGACGCCGCGCTGGAGGCAGGGACGACCGTCGATGCTCTGGAACGCCTACCCGTTACGATTGAGGGCGAAGAGCGCCGCCTGGCGCAGGCCCTCTCCGTACGCCTCGGGGCCACCGTTGAGCTCACGCGAATCCGGATCGGTATTGATCAGACCGTCTTGCGGATGGAGGCTGACCGCCTGGAAGAGGCGATGGCCTGGTCGCGTAGTGAGATTGCCGAGGCGGAGCGAGAGGGTGATGCCGCTCGTGTTCGAACCCTCATGGAGGCGGAACGAGATCTAGGACAAAAGCGAAAGGCACTCGACCGACGCTTCTTGGCGTCGGGAGTGCTCACAGCGGCAAAGGGGGGGAGCAAGTGACGAAGGCGAAGCAGGTAAGCAAGGTGACCGTAGGCACGCCCGTAAAGGTGGCGCCAGTGAAGGCCACATCAACCAAGGCCGCCCCAAAGGCTGCTGCAAAGCCCGTCACGAAGGCCGCCCCAAAGCCAGCCGCTAAGCCAACCCCAAAGCCAGTCGTAAAGCCAACGGCGAAGGCCGCTGCGAAGCCGGCCGTGAAGTCGCCCGCCAAACCAGTTGCAAAGCGCGGATCCCTCGCAACATCGAAGTCCGCCGCAAAGCCAGTTACTAAAGTCGCTCCGAAGCCTGCGGCGAAGCCGACAGTAAAGAAGGCAGCGCCAGCGAAGGCCGTCGCAAAGCCCGCCACCAAGTCAGCGCCAAAGAGCGCCGCGAAGCCGATCACCAAGGCGAAGCCAGCTGTGAAGCCTGCACCAGCGAAGGGGAAGAAGTCCGGCTCACTCGCGACGTCGCCCGCGAAGTCGAAGGGCGAGAAGGTGGCAGCAGTTTCGCCGGCTGCTCCCGCGAAGGCGCCAGGAAAACTCGCGAAGGGGAAGGCGGCCTCCAGCCCGGCTGCAAAGCTTGATGGCGTCGCTGAGCCTGGCGCGGCGGATCTCGCCGAGATTGAAGTTGACGGCGTTGAGATGCTCAGCCCAGAGGCGGCCGCTGCACTCCTAGTTGCCGAAGTTGCACCCGAGGCACCGAAGCCTGAAGTTGTTGAGCCAGTTGCGGAGTCGACGGGTGTCGATGATCCGGTGCGCATGTACCTCAAGGAGATTGGTCGCGTCGGCTTGCTCACCGCCGAAGAGGAGGTCGTCCTCGCCAAGATGATTGAGCTCGGCGAGCAGATGGCCGACGAGCCGTGGAAGGCCGTCTACAACCTGCACCAGTGGACCCATCACGAGACGGAGCTCAAGACGCGCAAGAAGAAGGAGTGGTACCGCCTTGATCCGGCGCTCGCCGCTAAGGCGCACGCCACGTATGCCGAAGCAATTGGCGCGTGGGTCAAGGGGCATCACGTGCACGAGTGCAAGGTCACCGGTTTTGATAAGGCCTCGCGCGAAGCCACGGGCGAGACCGCCAAGAAGAATTTGATGATTGCGAAGAGCCTCGTAAAATCGTTCAACGATCCGAACCGACGCAACCTCGCAGCCAAGACGGCCGAGATGATCGACTTCGCCTTCCAGACGGTGGGGACCGGCGACATGGAGAGCCGCGACAACGGCGTGCTCCAGAAGCTCTTCCTCTGGGCCCGCGACGAGATCGCCTGGCCAGCACTGGAGACGTGGATTATCCAAGGGAAGCACATCGCCAAGGATGGCAAGGACTGGATCCGCGAGGCGGGTTGGGATCCGGAGAATCCAGCGCTCGGCAAGCTCCGCGGACGTGAAGGTTACGTGGTGCAGCTCGGCTGGCGCGGACGCGAGGAGCTGACCAAGGCGAACTTGCGCCTCGTCGTCTCGATCGCCAAGAAGTACATCGGTCGCGGCATGAGCTTCTTGGACCTGATCCAAGAGGGGAACATCGGCCTCATCCGCGCCGTGGAGAAGTTCGAGTACATCAAGGGCTTCAAGTTCTCGACGTACGCAACGTGGTGGATTCGCCAGGCGATCACGCGAGCGATCGCGGATCAGGCCCGAACGATCCGCATCCCGGTGCACATGTATGAGCAGCTGAATCGCCTCACCCGCGTGCAGCGCCAGCTCTTCCAGGAGTTGGGCCGCGAGGCAACGGATGATGAGATCGCCAAGGAGCTCACCAAGGTCACCGAGTCAGAGGTGACCGCAGAGCGCGTGCGCGAGATGCGCAAGGTGAGCCAGGAGCCAGTCTCCCTCGAGACGCCAATCGGCGAAGAGGAGGACAGCCACCTGGGCGACTTCATCGAGGACAAGTCGGCGAAGAAGCCGGACGAGGCGGCCAACAGCCAGCTCCTCTCGGAGCAGATCGTGGCTACGTTGGAGTCCCTCAGCCTCCGCGAGCAGCGGGTGCTCAAGTTGCGCTTCGGCCTGGAGGATGGGCGGCAGCGCACCCTGGAGGAGGTCGGAGCGGAGTTCAACGTGACCCGCGAACGCATCCGTCAGATCGAGGCGAAGGCGCTGCGCAAGCTGCGCCACCCATCGCGAGCCCGCAAGCTGCGCGACTACCTCGACTAGGGGGTTCGTGCGGCGGGGAGGAGCGACGGCCCTCCCTGCTAATATTCCGCTCGCGGCATGGGCCGCGCTCATTCCGGCGTAGCTCAGTGGTAGAGCGGGCGGCTGTTAACCGCCATGTCGTAGGTT
>JBAXLC010000058.1:0-5670 GCA_037135015.1 bacterium
CTCCTTGTCCGCGATCCACTCCGTGAGCAGTGCCGCAAGCGTGCCATCACCCGTGAGGGCCTCAACGGCAGAGGAGACACATGCGGTGAGGGGCGAACCCTTCTCCATCACGATGCCGAACTGCTCCTGCGCGCCACCCTCTGAAGGGAGCTGCCCAACGATGATGCCGCCCGTGAGCTGCGCATCACGCATGTAGAACGCAGTTGGAACGTCGGTCACGATGCCGTCAATGATGCCGCCATTCAGCGCAGCAACAGCCTCGTCGTTCGTGTTGAACACTGCGACTTCGGTGTCTGGCTTGATGACGTTGGTGATTGCATCAAGGCTCGTCGTGCCGATCTGCGCGCCAAGCTTTGCCGTCTTAAGGTCGGCAATGCTCGTTGCGCCAGCGATTGGCGAACCCTCGATCGTCACCACACCCTGGGCAACGTCGTAGTACCCGCTGCTGAAATCGATGGCCTCGGCACGCTCCGCCTTGATTGAGACCTGATTCAGGAAGAGGTCAAAATCCTTTGCGCCTGGTGCGAAGGATGCATCGAAGGTGGTGTGAATCCACACAACCTCATCTGCAGTGAATCCGAGCTTGGCGGCAACGGCATAGGCCACCGCGCCTTCGTAGCCCTGACCCTTTGCTGGATCATTGTTGTAATCACCGGTCCACACCGTCGCGCCCTCGTTGCCACCCTGGAACCACGGGCTGTAGGCCGGGTTGTCGGTAGAGAGAGTGAGCTTCCCAGCCGTCTTCACGGCGAGCTTCTCCTTCACGCAGGAAGCGTCCACCGATGAGGTTGGTGATTCTGTTGCGCCGCCACAGGCGGCGAGGAACATCGCCATCGCCATGACCACGACCGCCATACGTGTGGTCTGGCCGATTGCGATGCGTGAGCGCGTTGTGCTCATATCCATACCTCCTGTACAGCCGCTATTGGCGACGATCTGACACAGCGTCAGGACGACGGTGGGGCGGTGATCAGCGCGCGGCGCGCCGTCGACGTTGTGCCCCCACGTGCGGAAGGATAGCAGGGGGTGCGCGCTGGGAACCGGGTTATGCGCGGGTAATCACCACAGGAGTTCGGCGGACTGCACCATATCGCTCGGCGGCACTGCCGCGGTTGATCGCCAGCGCGAGCCGCCCGGCCGAGTCGATGTAGCAAAGCGGCTCCGATTCAGGGACGTCACCAAAGCGGTTCGCCCAGACGGTTGCAAGGGCCTTGTCGCCGACGGTGATCTTCAACGGATCCCCGGCGGTCAAGGCGCCGATCGACGCCTCAATCGCCTGGCGATCGCCCGTGAGCACCAGCGTGCCGAAACCATCCACGATGCGAACGGATGTGTTCAGTACGCCGGCACCAATCTCGATCGGCAACTTGGTCGCTGGAACGAGCTCGCTGGGGGAGATTGGCGTGCCGAGGTCGCCGAAGGGGACCCCAGCCGCGAGGTGTGCCGCCACCGGCGCAAATAGGTCGCGGCCATGAAAGGTGTGCGATCGGCTCGAGCCCCACCAGCGCTCGTCATCAAGAACCACCGCCGCCACCGCGCCGCCAAGCGCCACAGCTGCCGGCAACAGGAGTCCGTTGTCTGGGCCGATCAGCGCATCACCGCGGCCACAACGAATGGCAATCGGCCTGCGCTGCGTGCCAACACCAGGGTCAACCACTGCCACATGGGCGCCGATTGGCAGGTGCACAAGCGACTCGACGAGCGCCTCGGCGCCCGCCTCGACGTCATAGGGAGGGATGGCATGGGTCAGGTCGAGGGTGCGCGCCTCTGGGGCAATTCCCAGCACCACGCCCGAAAGGACCCCAGCAGAGGGGTCACGCAACCCGAAGTCGGTCATGAACGTGACCAGTCGCGGCTGTGCGTGCAGTGGACCGAGTGGATCAAAACTCATACGAGGCAGCGTAGCCGAGATGAGACATTTGCTCTACGAGACCCCTTCACAAAACAGAGAAGGGGAGGGTATATTAGTTCCTCGTAACTGGGCCCGCCAGGCTGCGTTTGCAGCCCCCAGTGATGGGAGGTTGAATCATGCGCCGCCACGCAACCCACTTCGCGACCCTCGCGCTCTCAGTTGCACTTCTGCTACCCGCGGCCGCACCCGCCGCAGCAGCCGAGAACCCAAACTATGTTGATGATGCGAGCCCATGGGGCTCATGTTCGACGACATACGGCTACTACAACTGCGACGGCATGCCTGATCAGCAGGAGATGGATAAATCAAATGTCGAGATGGGAAATCAAAATATGCCAGGCAACTGGTATGACCTCGATGGCGCGCTCACGCTCCGGCCGTTTGTTGAGAGCCTCACCATTCAAAATGGTGCAACCACAACATCAATCATCTCTTCTGGTGACACAACGACCACGCTAGGCAGCGGCGCGGGCAAGATTGGAGTCGTCCTCGCCCCGTTTAACCTGTGCGATAAAGATCGGCTTCCATCGCCCCAAACAACTAACTGCTACGCCACACCGAATCGCATCGGTGTCACGCTGGTCTATCGGAAGGGTTCAGGGCAGGTAGGGTACAACTTCACCAGCCCAAACGATGGGCAAAATCCGGGCCACGATGTGACGCTAACAGATAATGAGGGGAATCCACTTACCATTGACGCTGATACCGAAGTGAATCTAAAGATTAACCTCAATTCTATTGGCAAATCACTGCGCTGGACCTGGATGAACGGGACCCCGTCATATTGGCGAACCACCGACCTCGGCCTCGACACGGCCTCTATTGAAGTTCATGCAAAGCTGGCATCAAAGCCAATCATAGACAGCAACGCAACCTACGACACGCATCTGTGCACCACAGTGCCGATCAGCGCATGTGCTGTCAACCGATCTAATAGTGATTGGCTGACGTTTGAAATGGTCTTCAGCCTTGACGCAACGATGTCGGCGGCCATGACTGGCGCACTCTTTGCCACTGAAGGGGCGATCATGGGCTCGGTCGAAGTGGCGAATGACCCAACCACAAATCTACCGATCTTGAAGTATGCGGCAGCATCAAGCCACTACCTGCACACAGGAACCTCGGCAGGTGATGTGCGGTATGGAAAGATGCACGCCGTGATTCCGGCAAGCGCACTCGTGCAACAGCTCGGCGTGCCGTCCTTTACGGATGGAACCGCCGTGCCTGCCGCTGCGACGCCATCGGCGCTATTCACAACTGTCCGCGAAGGCAGCTGCGGTACAGGCTGTTCTGACGGTGACACAACGTTTACCGAGTGGACGAGCGGCGTCCAAGGCACAGACGGTGTGCTGGTCGACATCGTGGGAATGACCTTTTCTGCTCCGAAGTTTAAGGTCGCGCCTAAGTCGGGTGCGCTGAAGGCACCGTCGGCCAAGCTCTCGGGAAGTACCTACAAGATCACGGTCGCCAGCGGTAGTACGAGCACTTCAACAAGTACGGCGAACGGTACCTGCAAGAAGTACGGGTGCACGGTGAAGCTGTTCAAGGCCTCCACCTCAAAAGTGTCAAGTGCACTCACCTATATCGGAGTGAAGACTTCGGCGAAAGGGAGCAACGTGAGCCTCTTCTTCACCGTAACCAAGAAGACGACAGGGAGTGCAGCGGGGAAGGTGCAGCGAGGCACCCGCTACATCGTCGTCGTCACTCGCAAAGATACCGGCGCTCTGGTCTCCTCGGCGCCAGTCACTCTTCCGTAACGCGCTGAGCGCCCGCTGGGTTCACCCCCAGCGGGCATGCTCAACCCTTGATCGCCCGAGCAACCGTTCGTTGCACAGCTGCGAACGTGGTGACGTGCATCACCGCGTAGACTGCCGCAATCCCACCCTTGAACGAGATCAAGAGTGCATTCGTTGGGTCAATGGGCGAAACGGGAATCAGTCCAAGTGCAAGCCCAATCGGCGACCCAATCGAGAGAATTAGGACAATCCACGCAACGCGATCCCAGCGACGGCGTGCACCCGTACCAATGAATTGATTTGCAACGATCCCTGCCGCAGCAACGCCGCCAACAGATGCAAACGCAACACCAACAACCGTCGGAACAGATTCGGCGAGTGGTGGAACAACGCCCGCTATGGCGGCTACAAACCAGATGGCGAGGTTAACGACTGCGGCGAGTGCGGCGCCGCGTACAACCGCGGCGCGCATTAGAAACCGAGCTCCTCTGCAACGATCACCACGTCAATGCGCCCTGGGAACTCGCCGTGAAGGATCAGCGTCTTGTTGATCGCGCTGTTCACGCCGTAGGCGGCCTGTGCGCGCGTATCTTCAAGCGGCAGGGTGTAGGTTGCGATGCGCTCCGTTGCCTCAGCGAGATCACTCACGATCTTCTGCGCACCGACAACGAAGACCACGTGGCCTGCACCGTAGGCGTACGAAGGGAGCTGTGAGCCGGTAGCGGAGGCCATCACTAGCTCGCCGCTCTCGGTGACTGCGTGCACGCTGCCAACAGCGAAGGCTGGGGCTGCGCCAATGGCACGCATCTCTGCACCCTGGGTGTTGCGATCCAGTGCGTACATCTTGTCGCGCAGGCTCTTATATGGAGCAGCATTGAGCGCCTCGGTAAGGCCAGTCGCGTCGAGTGTCGCCGATGTGTAGGTGAAGACCTCGGTGCCGGTGGGGACCAGGGCCAGGACGGCAGCCTTAGCGGCGGCGCCGTTGGCGACCACTGTGGCGGCGAATCCGTGCTTGTTCAGCGCCGCTACGGCGCGATCGATCTTGGCCGCGTCGGCTACCTGCTTAAAACGTGCTGCTGACATCGTGGACCCCCTTCATATGAACCCCCGTGCGAACGCCCAGGTAGTTGCAGACGCAACTATACCCCTTGACCGAAATGATTGCAAGTGCAACTATTGCAAGGAATGGCAACAACAAACAAGCCCGTGAGCGCCGAGATTGAAGCACTCTCTGCAGTGCTTGGTACCGACGCATCCAAACTCCTCGATCCAACGATCGCCCGCGCGTGGATCGCCCTCCTCACCGCCTACGGCCGAGTCACGCGAGCCCTCTCTTCGGAACTGATGGATTCGTCAGGCATGAGCCTCGCCGACTTCGATGTGTTGGCGCAGCTCGTTCGATCTGAGGACTACCGGCTTCGCATGAGCGAACTTGCCGACGCCGTCTTGATCTCAAAGAGTGGACTCACGCGCCGCATTGACCGTCTTGCGATCAATGGATGGGTGACCCGACGCCGTTGCACCGAAGATGGTCGTGTGCACTGGGCGACCCTCACTCCGCTTGGTGTGCGAACGTTCAAGGCTGTTGCGCCAGCACACCTTGCTGCAGTTGCTGAGCGATTCGGTGGAGCTCTGCCAGCGAGTGAGATGGAGCGACTAACGCGCGATCTCTTGAAGATTGCGGCAAAGAACGCGGAGCCTTCTCACCCGTAGGCTTCAGCACCTCGGCTAGTTGCCGAGATTCAGGAGCCGGCGTGCCCCATCAACAAAGATTCCAACGGCAAACGCCGCGAACATCACTGCAGAGATCAGCGAGACGGCGCGAATCGTGCGCGGTCCGGTAAAGCGTCGTGTTGCACCAACAACGCCAGCGAGTACCGCAGAGTGCAGCACTGCCGCCGTTGCAAACCCCGAAATGAATGGCACGAATCCGGCGAGGCTTGTTGCCTGTGAGGCGACAACGCTGCCGCCAACAGTCGCCGTCCACAAGATCAACGTGGGGGAGCCGAGGGCGATGCCGAG
>JBAXLC010000059.1:0-5632 GCA_037135015.1 bacterium
TCATCAGCCTCAACGATGAAACCAGGGTCGGAGCCGATGTGGACGGGCGAACCGGCAGGTGTGCCCAGCTCTCTGCCGAGTGGGCCACCGACAAAGGCTGATGGATTGATGCCGGAGCGAACGAACGCATCAAGAACCCATCCGGTAGAGGTTGTCTTGCCGTGCGTACCAGCAACGCCGATCATGAGCCCACCGCGTGTGGCAGCCGCATCAGCGATCACCTGCTGAACAGAGACCGTATGCGCGCCAGCATCTCGTGCGAGCAGCACCTCGGGATGATTCGGTTGCGTGCTCGTAATCGCCTTAGAGATCGCAACGACGCTCTTATCATCAAGTTGCGCGCAGGTTTTGAGCACTTCAGCGCTCGCGCAAGAGCCAACCGGAATCCCCGCGTGCGCAAGGATCGTCGCCGACTCCCCTGCCAAGGCCTGGTCGTACCCTGATACGCTCAGCCCGAGTGCTTTGGCGTGCAGCGCCGCTGCAAGCGCGGCGGTACCGCCAACTCCAATGATATGTAGGCGCGACCCAGGCTGGAGGGGGCTCCCTCCACGGGAGGGCTCTAGTCCAGCAGCGATATCACTAATTGAGCGCGTCACAAGCTACCGGTAGTTCTCAAACTGCAACGGCCGCTCAACATCGAGGTCTTTGAGGCTCGTCATCACCTCTTGCAGCTCGTCACGTGACTTTCCGGTGACACGCACCGACTCGCCCTGGATCTGTGTTTTTACCTTTGGATGTGTGTCGCGAATGAATTTGGCGATCTTCTTCGCAGCAGCATCGTCAAGGCCTTTGCGTAGCTTGACGTGGATACGGAGCGTGTCCCCGCCCGCCGCTTCAGCCTTCCCCCAGTCGTACGTTCGGAGGTCAATGCCACGCTTTACCGACTTTGATTCAAGAATGTCACGCAGCGCCTTCAGGCGTAGGTCACCGTCGACGCGGATGATCAGCTCGCCCTTCTCCTCCTTGATTTCGGCGGTCGCGTCGCGAAAATCGTATCGCGTGGCGATCTCCCGCCGGGTCTGGTCGAGGGCGTTCTTGAGCTCCTGCTCGTCGTATTCCGAGACGACATCAAACGAATTGTCGGCTGCCATGCGTTACCTCCTTGATGATTTCTGTACCTTCCCCGTGCTGAGGAAAGCATAAGTTTCGGCTCCGGTGCCGCTTCCAATCCCGCTTATGGTACGCCCGTTGAGTGTGAATAGAAGAACAGAGGGATCCCCGCTACGGATCTCGATACGCTGCGCCCCCGTAAAGATGAGTCGTGTGCCAGGAGCCATGGTTTTTCCTGAAACGCCAATCATCGGGTCGAGCAGGCCGTCTATCCAGACACGAATCCATGTTGAAGAGGAGCCGCCGGTAACACTCACCGTCACCCCGCTGAAGGAGACGTCCACCGTGCGCGTAGCCTGGCCAAGCGCGCCGTCAGCAGTGGTAACGCTAAAGCTCAAGGTCCAGCGCCCCGCTGGGAGGGCGATCCCCCCAGTGGCTGCCCCAGTTACATCACTCGTTATCGTGGAGGTGATTAGCCCTCCTGCAGTATCTGTAGCCGTTATCCCAACCTCGGAGTTTGGGGCGGTGACGAGTGAGATCGGCACCTCGCCGTTCTCAACAGCGAGGTTGGTCGAGGGCTGCGTCACGGTGATTTCGGGGGCTACCTTATCGGGGAGAGCCACGACGAACACCCGCTCTGCGCTGGTGCTCGACTCGCCGCCAGTGCCCGGCTTAACCGCGTGCGCCACAACCTCCGTGCGGCCAGTGCCGAGTGGAATAAGGAGGTTCCAGAGCCCACTCTCGTCAGCCTCCGTTGTTAGCTGCGCCCCGGCGCTTGTATCGATCACGATGCTGGCGCGGGCATCGGCGGTCCCCTTAAGTTCGTATGAGAGCGTCCCGGCCTCAAGGTTGCTGATCGCTTCAATCGGATAGGTAATAGCTATAGAGGGCGGCAGAATGAAGCGCAGGAGCTGGAGCACCATAAAACCGCTGATCGCGAGCACCGCGAGCCCTAGTCCACCCATCGCCAGTACCCCTCGCGTAGAGCGAATGACCCCTGGGCGAAGTGTGACGAGGCGATCGAGTGCCGATGTCGCTCGTTGCGATTGTGAAGAGACAGGCGCTCCTTCAGCGGCTGGGGGGGCCTGCCACCCAGCTGCCACTGTGGCCGGATCAAGTCCGAGATACGCAGCGTAGGTACGGAGTTGGCCAAGTGCGTAGACGCGTGGAGGAAGCTGACTATGGTCCTCGCGTTCAAATGCATCCAGGATCGGAGCGCGAATCTTTAGGGTGGCAGCCGCGTCGGCGATGCCTAGGCCACGCCGTTCGCGAGCCTGGCGTAGTCGGTCACCAATGCCGGGGGCCTGCGGTGCGACCTCTTCAGATAGTCCTGGTTCCTGGGGAGTGAGGGGCACCTGATCACTCATGGGTTAAGCGTCCTCCCCTGTCTCCCCCGCTGAGCTCGTTCCACCTGTGCTGCCGCCATTGGCGCCAGCTGCATCAGCGGCAATCTTGTCGCGATTCACTACCCGTGCGTTTGATCGATCCGCGGGCCCGACGTAGCCCTTCTCTTCCAGTTCGTCGATGATTCGGGCGGCTCGCGCGTACCCAACACGGAGACGGCGCTGTAGGAGCGATGAAGAGGCTCGGTCATGCTCGGCAACAACCTGCACCGCCTCATCGAAGAGTCGGTCTGCCGGCTCATCGTCCCGAACCTGACCTTTTGACCCGCCACTGGTCTTCTTAGGCGCAGGCAGATCCCAGTTATCGCGATAGCTTTTCGGCCGTTGGCTGGTCCAGTGATCCACCACCAGGTTAATCTCCTGGTCAGAGACAAAAACACCTTGCATGCGAATGGGCTTCGGCTCATCCGAAGGTTGAAACAGCATATCGCCGCGACCGATAAGGTCCTCCGCGCCCGGAGCGTCTAGAACCGTGCGTGAATCAATTTGACTGGCCATAGAAAAGGCTATTCGGCTAGGAATGTTTGCCTTGATTAGCCCTGTGACGACATTGACCGAAGGGCGTTGGGTGGCGAGAATGAGGTGGATTCCAGTGGCGCGGGCCTTCTGCGCAATTCGCACGATGGATTCCTCTGTTTCTCGACCATCTTGCATCATCAAATCAGCTAGTTCATCAATCACAATAACTATTGAGTACATCTTCTCTTCTTTTGGCTTGCGGCTGGCGTTGTAGCCTTCAATATTCCGGACACCCTTAGCAGCGAATAGCTCGTAGCGCTCTTCCATCTTATGTACCGCCATCTTCAGCATATGAGCTGCTACGTCTGCATCCGTAATTACATCGTGCAGTAAATGTGGGAGATCATTGTAGTTCGCTAGTTCAACACGTTTTGGATCAACGAGAAGCATGCGGAGCTCAGATGGCTTCCGAGCAAAAAGAAGTGACGTGATAATCGCGTTGACCATGACACTCTTCCCTGAGCCTGTGGCTCCCGCGATCAACAGATGCGGCATTTTTGCAAGATCTCGAACTTGTGGAACGCCGACAACATCTTTTCCCAGCGCAAACGGTATAGGCAACTTTGGTTCCCAGGTTTCGTCTGTCCCTATGTCTTCTAGCAACGACTTTAGCCGAATGGGCTCTGCTTTTTTGTTCGGAATTTCAATGCCAACAACAGCTTTGCCTGGGATCGGAGCTTGAATACGGATTGATCGAGCGCTTAACGCCATGGCTAGATCATCGCCAAGGCCTTCAATGCGGCTGATTCGAACATCCGGTGCAGGGATCAGCTCGTATTGCGTCACGACTGGTCCAGGGTTGGCTTTAACGTCCAAAATCACAATGCCAAGTTGGCCTAGCTTCGCCTTGATGATTTCTCCGTTCTTAGTGTGGATGTCAGCATCAGGGCTGACAGATTTTCCTGGCGCATCCAAGAGGTTCGTGGCGGGTAGTTTCCACGAGACTCCTCCATCGGTATTCGCTTCAGTTTCAGATGAGCCGGTTGTGGGCGTGGGGTAGCTCTCTGATCGCCGTGCTGGCCCCCCAGCGCGTACGTTTGTGGTGTCTGCTTCGGCAACAGTGTCTGTAGACAGAATCAGTTCATCTACGATCGTTACGGGCGTGTCAACCAATACTGATTGACCCGCAGCCTCGGCACGAGCTCGAGCCTCCTCGGCAACGCGTGCAGCTTCTCGCGCAATCATGATCTGTTCACGTGCGTCGACAACCTTCTCAATCCCACTGCCTACAGCCTCTGCCCCTACCTTTGCTCCCGCAAAGAGGGTGGCGAAGAGCTTCCGAACGGTGGATTCAGCAAGGATCAGTCCAACGCCGATCAGGATCCCGGTCCATGCCGCGAACGCGCCAATGCCGGTGAGTAGGTTTGCAGCGCCCCCGCCAGCAATGCTTCCGATGCGGCCGCCGTGGGTTGGGAAGACGATCTCAACGAGCGCTAGCAGGCCGACCAGGGCAAGGAGCGACAAGGCGATACGTAGAGGGGCCCGTGAGGCGGTGGCAGCGCGGCGCTCGATCCAGACGGCGAAGCCGATGAGCAGTACCGGAACCAGCCAACGGCCGGCGCCAAACCACGGGGCGAGCACGTCGCGCAGCACGTCGGCGAGGGCCCCGCGCCCAGGGAGAATGAGGCCGACAGCAAAGATGACACCAGTGACTGCAAAGGCGAGCGAGATCAGCGTGCGGAGCGCTGAGCGTGATGCCAGCGGACCACGTCGCGTCTGGCGTCCTGTGCTCTCCCCTCCCCGTTTTGCCATCGACTAAACCTCTACCACCACAGGGACAACGAGTGGGCGACGCCGCGTCTCCTTGCCGAGGAATCGCGATACCGATTCGCTGAGCTGCGCCTTGATCAGTCCCACCTCTGCGCCGCGCTCGCCCTTGTGCTGGATTGCCTTCAGGGCGATGGTGATCGCCTCTTCGACGAGTTTGTTGTCTTCGTCGCCGTTGAGGAATCCACGCGTAACAAGTGCTGGGCGGCCGACCGGCTTACCGGTGCGTGCATCAACGGTGGCGATCACGACCACGATGCCATCGTCGGCAAGGGTGCGTCGATCGCGGAGAACGATTTCGCTGATCTCGCCTACCGAAGAACCATCAACAAAGACAGAGCCATGCTCGACCGGCTTACCGCGTCGCGCGCTGCCGTCTGCAGAGAACTCAACCGGCGTGCCGTTATCGATGATGAACACGGCGGATGGGGGCACCCCCATTTGTGTCGCAAGTCGCCCGTGGGCTACCTGCATACGCATCTCGCCGTGCATTGGCACGAAGTACTTCGGCTTGGTGAGCGCGAGCATCATCTTCAGCTCCTCCTGCGAGGCGTGGCCTGAGACGTGCACCTGCGCAATGGAGTGATAGATCACGTTGGCGCCAGACTTGAAGAGATTGTCGATCGTTCGGCCGACCGCCTCTTCGTTCCCTGGGATCGGCGATGCGGAGACGATCACGGTGTCGCCGTTCTGAATCTCAACGTTGCGGTGCTCTCCATTCGCCATCTTCGCTAATCCGGCCATCGGCTCGCCCTGCGCGCCAGTGGTGGCGATCACGAGCGGCTCTTTCGTGCGGCGCGCAATCTCCTCTTTGGCAAGGAGTGGGGTTGGGAACTTCAGATAGCCGAGGTCGCGTGCGATCTTGACGTTCTGCTCCATCGAGCGACCGACAA
>JBAXLC010000060.1:0-5616 GCA_037135015.1 bacterium
GGAAGCATCAGAACTGCGGCCTGACCCTCAGCCTGCAGGCGCTCAACCATGAAGCGCTGGTCGGGGAAGATCGAATCATCGGCATCGTGCACGTCGTTCCAGCGGAAAAGCTCGTCATCGAGGAAGCAGGGGGGTCCCGCAGAGGGGATCACCACACGGGGGGAGATGATCTCCACGTAGCGAGCGGCGCGGGTGAACTGCGCAGCACGCTTCTTCTTTGCGAGCGCCTCAGCGGCCTTCGCCGGCATCTCATAGACCATCGGGTACCAGATCGCACCGCTGAACTGCAGGAGGCAGATGTCAATCGCACCCTGAACCAGGAGGCGATCGGGGTCTGTGGGGCGGCTGTCGTTGAGGTTCAGGAGGCGCTCTACGCCGTCGTCGATGAGCAGCGCGGAATCACCAATGGGGCCGTCTGTGGGGGCTGTGAGGGCCTCTACGACGATGCTGAGGCCGCCATGGCGCACTGGCACACCCGACTGCGTCTCGATAAACGTATGGAACCCGAGCCCCTGGAGGGCCTCTTTGAGCTCCGGAAGCGGGTAAGCGGGGAGGATGACGACCGCATCTTTGTTGCAGTAGGTCTTCAGCCACTCGGGGTCGAAGTGGTCTCGATGCAGGTGGCTGATGTACAGGTAATCAGTGGCTCCAAGGGAGGCATGGTCAAGTTTGTCGTTTCGCGGGTACGGGAACCATCCCGCGTAATACGCAGGATTAAACCAGGGGTCGCACAAGATTGAGCCGTGCGCGGTGTGAATCTTGACTCCGGCCTGGGCGATGAATTCAATCCGCATGGGGGGAGGATAGCGACGTTCTGTGCTCAGCGCCCAGTTTGCTTCGTCACATAACTATCATTATCGGAACCAAGATAGGGAGAGCCCCAGCACGGAGCCGCCTCCTGTAACTGTCCCCCTGCAGGTGCTCGGGTTCGGTTTCCGGCTTAGAGCAGCTTCGCTGTCGAGTTGCGCTTCAGCCGTTTCAGTTCGCTGGCCATCTCGGCGGTGGCAAAACCTGTGACATGGAGCGCGTCCTCGTCGTAGGCCACTTGGATGCCGCCCCGGGCGCGAATCGCCTCAACCTCCCCCACCGCGGTGTATGGGAGTCGGAGGTCGACAGGGGTCCCTTGGCGCTGAAGCGCCTCTTCAAGGGCGCTACGGAGCGGGCCAAGGCCGAGGCCCGTCGCCGCCGAGACGCCGAGTGCCGCGGGGTCGATCTCACGCGCATGCATCTGCGCTGCGTCGATCTTGTTGGCGGCAATGATGCGCGGCTTCTCTGCGGCACCGAGTTCGTCGAGAACTGCCTGCACGGTGGCGCGATGCTCCAAGGCGTGATGGTCGGAGGCGTCAACAACTTCTAGGAGTAGGTTTGCACGGGAGACCTCCTCGAGGGTGGCGCGGAATGCGTCGACGAGCTGGTGTGGAAGCTTATGAATGAACCCGACGGTGTCAGTAACGATGGCGTTCAGCCCACCTGGCAAGCGAACCCTACGGCTGGTTGGATCAAGGGTGGCGAAGAGGCGATCTTCGGCCAGCACCACGCTGCTGCCAACGAGACTATTCAACAGCGTTGATTTACCGGCGTTCGTGTAGCCAACGATGGCAACGGTCGGCTCGCCGCGTGTGGTGCGGCTCTTTGCGCCCGTCTCGCGGCTGCGGCGAACCTGATCGACGCGCGCCTTCATTACCGAGATGCGATCGCGGATCAGTCGGCGGTCAGTTTCAAGCTGCGACTCACCGGGGCCGCGTGTGCCGATGCCGCCACCCGTACGCGAAAGGTGTGTCCAGAGCTTTGTCAGTCGTGGCAGCTGATATTCCAGCTGTGCGAGTTCTACTTGCAAGCGACCCTCACGCGTTCTGGCATGCAGGGCGAAGATGTCGAGGATGAGTCGGCTTCGGTCAATGACCTTCACGCCGAGTACCTCTTCGAGACCGCGCTGCTGTGTTGGCGAAAGCTCATCATCGGCGATGAGTACGGTGAAGCCCGTTTCGACCTTGGCGGCGAGCAGCTCTTGGGCCTTACCAGCGCCGATATAGGTGTCAGGGTCGGGGTGTCGTCGCTGCTGCCACTCAGCGCCAACGACTTCAGCACCCGCCGTACGAGCGAGGCTCGCTAACTCTTGAAGGCTATCCTCAGCTGGCCAGCCCACGTCGCTACCAGTGTCGACTGCGATGAGAAAGGCGCGCTCTGGCGCGGGCGTCAGGTCAATCGGTGCGGTTTTCTTCGTCACTGTCCCTCTAGCGTACCGCGATCCGTAGCGCGTGCGGTAGGAGGCCCTGGGCTACCTCATCTGCCGAGCGTCCATCGGTTGGGATCGTTTCGGCTAGATCCTCGCCGCGGTACCAGGTGCGTTGTCTGCGGGCATACGCCCAAGTGCGCGTTGCCGCAGTGCCGATGGCGCGCTCACGATCCATTGTCTGGTCAATGTAGGCCGCGGCTTCACGGTAGCCAATGCCAGAAAGTGCAGGGGTATCTGCTGGAAGTCGTGCCGCGAGTTGTTCGGTCTCTTCAACGAGGCCTCCGTCAAACTGCGCACGTACACGCGCGTTGATTGCGGCACGGTGGCGTTCGAAATCAGTGTCATCAATCTGCACGTACGCCGTTGCTGCAGCCCACGGATTCTCCTCTTCGGCGAGCGGATCGCCACCGAGACGCACAATCTCCAGCGTTCTAATCAGGCGCCGGGCGCTTGCGGTAGCAACGGCGTCTGCCGCCGCTGGATTCCGTTCGCGGAGCTCCTTATCGAGCGGTGCTCGACCCACATTCGAGAACTGCAGTTCAAGCTGCTCACGAATCAGGGGGTTGCTTGGCCGTGCTCCGCCCGAGAAGAAGCCCTTCAGCAGGCCACGCTGGTAGAGCCCGGTGCCGCCCACGACGATGGCGATCCCCGCTCCCCCGCTTCCCTGAGCGTGATCGGTGATGGCGGCGCGTGCGGCGTCAAGCCAGTCGTACAGGGTGAATGCATCGCTTGCCTCGGCAATGTCGATGCAGGCATGCGGCCGAACGGCGCGAATCTCTGTGCTGATCTTGTCAGTGCCGATGTCGAAACCGCGAAACACTTGGCGCGAGTCTGCCGATATCAAAATCGAACTTACCGCCGCAGCGTCAAGGGCTTCCGCCAGCGCAAGCGCGGCGGCGCTCTTCCCTACCGCGGTAGGACCACCGATCGCGAGGATCGGTAGGGTCGGCATGCTATCGGGCGTAATCAACCGCCCGTGTCTCGCGAATCACCGTGACACGAATCTGGCCCGGATAGGCAAGCTGCTCTTCAATGCGCTTGACTACTTCGTGGGCAATTGTGCGCGCCTGCTCGTCGGTAACCTGATCAGGTCGTACGAGGATGCGTACCTCTCGGCCGGCCTGCACGGCGTAAACCTTCTCGACGCCCTCAAATCCGAGCGCAATCTGCTGCAGATCTTCAAGTCGGCGGAGATGTGCCTCACCCTGATCGCCACGCGCCCCAGGCCGCGCGGCGCTGATCGCGTCCGCCACCTGCACGATTGGGGCTTCACGCGCGGTGCACTCCACCTCCTGATGGTGCGCAGCGATCGCATTGACGATCCCCTCTGGCATACCGTGACGACGCGCCAGGTCTGCTCCAATCGCGGCGTGCGTTCCTTCGATCTCATGGTCGAGTGCCTTGCCAATGTCATGGAGTAGGCCGCCAACTTTTGCAGCGCGAATATCCATGCCGAGTTCGCCGGCGACGGCTCCTGCAACTTGGGCAGTTTCAATTGAGTGCAGCAAAACGTTCTGTCCGAACGAGGTGCGCCACTGCAGCCGACCGAGGATACGCAACAATTCCGTTGGAATGCCAGTCACGCCTACCTTGAGTGCGGCGGCCTCGCCGTTCTGCAGCGAGTCAGCATCAACTTCACCCTGGGCCTTCGCCACGATCTCCTCGATGCGAATCGGATGAATACGACCGTCTTGCATCAGGCGCTCAAGGGCGACACGCGCAACTTGGCGCCGGACTGGATCGAATGATGAGAGCGTCACCTGCAGTGGGGTCTCATCAATGAGCAGCTCAACGCCGGTGGCCGCCTCAAGGGCGCGAATGTTGCGTCCTTCACGGCCGATCAGTCGGCCCTTCATCTCGTCGCTCGCGAGCTTCACATGGGTGACGGAGTGCTCGGCACTGTGGTCCGCCGCAACGCGCTGCATCGCAGTCAGGATCATGTCGCGGGCCCTGTCGGCTGCATCTTCTTGGGCGCGTCGCTCCAGGGTTGCCTGGAGTCGCTTCGACTCGCGCTCAGCCTCTTCGGTGAAGCGCGAGAGCACCTCGGTTCGAGCGGCCTCAGGATCGAGACCGGCAACCTCTGCAAGGCGTGTGTTGACGTTGGCGCGGGCCACATCGAGGGCAACAGACTCATCAACGAGTGTGCGTTCGCGCTCAGCGATGGCGACCTCACGGCCGGCAAAGAAACTCTCGCGCTCGCCGAGGGTGACCTCGCGAAGGCGGAGGCGTTCAGCCTCTGCTGTCGCGGCCTCGCGATCGGCCTGCTGGGCAAGTTCGGCCTCAGCTCGCAGGCGTGAGATCTCGCCCTTGGCGCCAATCACCAGGGTGCTCTGCTGCTGGCGCGCCTCTTCGAGGATGGTGGCGGCCCTACGATTCGCCGCACGAATAGAGGCGGCGGCAATCACGCTTCGTAGCGCGAGTCCAATCGCGACGCCGAAAAGGGCGAACAATACGGGGGCGATCCCGTTTAGATCAGTCATGACGCTCTCCTGCCAGGCTGGCCCCGCGGCCTGGCTCGCGGTAAATAGGTCAATTGCCCAGCTAAAGGCTGGAGAGGAGAGGCTACGCCTACCCGCGAAATCGGTCAAACGCCCGTGGCGCTGAGCGTGGTGGAGCTACTCCGCCTCAGTACCCCCGTCGGAAACCGTCGCTCTGGTCTCCGATTCGACGCGTTCCCGGGCGAGGCGCCAAGAGAGCGCACTCGGAAAACCCCGTCGGGCAAGCCCCTGGGCCAGCCTCTGCACCTCAGCGCGGGCATCGCCACCACGTAGGCGCAACTTGACCAGCGCGGCGCGTGCAGCTCGCTCCTCGGCCCCCTCCGCGTGCTCTTCGACGACGCGCAAGGTCGCCCCCCAGACCGGCTCGGTGCCCTGCGGCTCCCCCGCTGCGCGCTGTGCCAAGAGTCGCTGCGCGAGCTCATCGTCGATGCCGCGTCGTTTCAGCTCCTGCAGCAGCGCGCGATCGCCACGTTGCCGTGAGCGGTCACGCGAATCGAGGAGCGCCTGCCCGAACCGCTCGTCATCAACCAGGCCGATCTCAACGAGACGCGCAACTGCGGTGCGCACATGTTCTTCCGGGTATCCGGCGGTGATCAGGCGCTCTTCAAGTCTCTTGCGCGAGCGCGGCGCACCGCTGAGCGAGCGTGCAGCTGCCTCCAATACGTCGGAGGCCTCTGCCGCTGCTCGGCGGGCTTTCTGCGCTGCAGGGTCGCGGCGATGCGCCACGACGCACCGTTACTCCGCTTCGGGAGCGACGGCGACAGGAACCTCAAGCGTCGTCGACATCGTGCGGAGCTTCGCGTCGATCTCGGCGGCCACTTCAGGGTTCGCCTTGAGGAATTCCTTCGACTGCTCTCGGCCTTGGCCGAGACGAACGTCGCC
>JBAXLC010000061.1:0-5477 GCA_037135015.1 bacterium
CTCCTCCTTCCTGATCGCGAGTCGCCTGCCGCCTGATAGCGCATCGCGTACGCTGCTACAGATGAGTGAAGCGTTGCGCCCACCCTCCGAAGTGACCGACCTGCCGAGCCGCATGGAGCTCGGTGTCGACGCCCTTGACCGCGGTGATGCAGAGGGGGCCGCTCTCGCCTTTGCCGCCGCCGTTGCTGGCGCAACCCCAAGCGACGATCGCGTCCTCGCTGAGCGTGCCGCCTATGGCGCCGCTGAGGCGTTGCTGCGCCTAGAGCGCGACGACGAGGCGGCGGAGTACCTCGAGATCGCCGCCAACTCCGCAGATCAAGAGTTGCGCTTCCTCGCCCTTCGCCGTCGCGCCATGGAGGAGGTTCGCCGCGGCGAACTCCCCGTCGCCCTTGCCACCTACCGCCAAGCCGAAGGGGACGCCCCAACCAGCGCCGCGCGGGCTGAGATCGCCTCGCGCATTGGGTAGCTCACCAAAGAGACGGGCGGCTCCTCGCTCCGCTCTCAGGCGGCCTTCCGCCGAGCCCGAGGCGTACCCGCCGGCGCATGGGTGCCGCGAGCCCTGCTCGCCGTCACGATCGTTCTCTCAGTGCTGACGAAACTGGATCCAGCCCTTGCCGAATTGTTCGCACTGATCAAGCTTACGCCTGATGGATTTGACTATCTCTCGGGCAGTCCATGGCGCCTTGTGACCGTGGCGTTCGTTCACGGCGGTATCAATCCAGACTGGCAGTCGTGGGCGCTCCATCTCGGCTTTAATGCCATCGCACTCGACATTGCCGCGCAGCTGGTCTACCGCCTCTACGGCGCCAAGCGCCTGATCGTTTGGTATCTCCTCGGCGTGATTGGTGCGTCGCTGGCAAGCGCGATCTGGTTCCCGTACGGCTACTCCGTTGGCGCATCGGGCGGCGTCTTTGCCCTCTTCGGCATTGCCCTTGGTGCAGAGTGGGCGCATCGCCCACTGGTTGAACGCGGAATGCGTGAGGCGCTCGGTCGTGTCGGAGGGCTCCTCCTCATCAACATCGTGCTCGGCTTCGGCGTTGGATTCATTGGTGGCGGTATCGATAACTCCGCACATATTGGTGGCCTGGTGACGGGCCTGATCCTTGGCGTACTGATTCAACCAACACGGGCGGAGGCGATGCGTCGCCGCTGGACCGCTGCGGTCACAGGATGGCGCGGGGGCGAGATCGTGGTGGCGCTCGTGTTGAGCGCCCTCCTTCTGGCTCTCTTTGCAAACTGGTTTGATCTCGCGCTCTGGCGCGACACCCTTCCGTTCTAGTTCGTGTTCGCAACGCTTCTTGACCCGGCGGCATTCGCTTCTGCACCCGATTCTGACGCTGCAATCCACTTCGTCGAGTGCCCAGAGCTAACGGCGGCCGAACTCGTATCTCACGAGCACCTCGCTGAACGGCTGACTGCACTCGCAGGGGTCCATCGCGCGCTCCTCCCCGTCGGTGGAAACCTCGTTGGCATGAGTCGCGAGCAGTGGCTGCAGATTCCAGCTGAGAGCCTGGTGATCAATCCGATTCGCGACCCAGAGTCTTGGCGTGCCGCGGCAACGTGGCCGGGCGATCGAGGTTTGATCCTCGCGCTTGTTCCCGCTCCGGGTGATGAGGCCGCTGAGCCGGTCGAGATTCTGTTCTGGGCGGTGCGCTACGCCGCGTCGCTCGGTGGGCGAGGCCTCGATCGCGTTGCGGTGGCGGGCATGCTGTCGATTACGAAGACAGCCCCTGATCCAGCTGAGGCGGAGAAGCGCATTGCACTGCTGGAACGTCTGGTGGAGCTGTCAGCCGCAAACGAAGAGACGCTGCGCGCGGAGCTCGATTCGCGCGCCTTCCAGCCGATCAAGCGGCCGCATCGATGATTGAGGTGCAGGTTCTCCCAATCGGGCCGCTGCGCACCAACGTGGTGCTCGTTGGCGATCCCGAGCGTCGGGAGGCGATCGTCGTCGACCCTGCGATCCCGTCGCTCGCCGCACTTACTACGCAACTCGCCGAGCGTGGCTGGCGCCTCGTCTTGGCCCTCGCCACCCATGGCCACTGGGATCACATGGGGGAGATGGCGGCGCTGGCGGCACACCACGCCACGCACCATCACGAGGAGCTACCGATTGGCGTGCATCCGCTCGACCGCTATCGCCTCATGGAGCCGCAGCCGCTCGCCGCGCCATTTCCGATCCCCGCGGTTGTGCCAACGCGCGACCTAAACGATGGCGATCGAATCACCGCGGGGAGCATCAACTTCACCGTGCTGCACACGCCAGGCCATACCGAAGGGTCGATCTCGCTCTTTGATGCGAGCGCAGGTCTACTCCTGAGTGGCGATACCCTCTTCTTTGGCGGATGGGGGAGGACCGACCTCCCCGGCGGTGACGCCGCGGCGATGCTGGATTCCCTCGGAAAACTTCGAACACTTGACCCTGCGACACGGGTGATTCCAGGGCATGGGCGAGAGACGATGATTAGCACCGAATCGGCGTGGATCGACACCTCCATTCGTACGAAGAGCCTGACGGCGGAGCGCGCATGAGCCACGTCGCACTGCGCAACTTGGTGGCTGGTGGCGAGCTCAGCGCCACACTGGCGGCACAGGGCACCCTTCTCGCCGACGCGGGTGTGCCGATCGTCGTAACGGGGAGTGCCGCGGCTGAACACCGCGATGCACTCGCTGCAGCAATCGCCGCCGCCTCGCCGCTCCCCGCTGGCGCTGAGACCGCGGAGATCAAGATCGCGACCGAAGAGGCCTTCGTCTGGCTCACGGACCCCGCAGGTGTTGGCTGTCTCGTCGCCGGTGCGGGCGGTGCGCCGCGCAGTCCGCGCTCCACACGACTCATCGCCCATGGCCTCATTGAGCGCTTGAGCGCAGCAACCACGAAGACCGTGGTCCGCTCCCTGGTTCGCGGCTTCCCGCTCATCGCAACTGCACCCGGTCATGACCTGGCTGAACTACTTGACCTGCTGCGCGGCGCAAACCTGCGCGTGCCAGAAGATGACCTACATCGACTCGGGCTCGTGATCGTGCTCGGTGGTGGCGCAACGGCGCAGAGCCACGTGGAAGCGGCACACCTGCTGCGTGCACCAGCGCTGGATGGTGGCGCGCGACGTCCGCCGGCGCTTCTCGCAACCTGGGACGGCAGCGGTGGCTGGGACGATTTCTCCTGGTCCGCGCTCCCAGAACTTGCGGCGCGGGTCGGCGTCACGCAGGCCGCGTACAGCAGCCAGTTGGCGGCGCGTGAGCAGGAGCTTGCCACCCCCTAGAACGAAGCGCGTTCCAATTCGCGCTACGATTCCTGCATGAGTCGCATCGCCACCTCCCCCGCAGTCCTCCGCCAACTTCTCAGTGCCTCGCTGCGCGTTACGCCCGCGGGATCCGTCGAGATTCTTGATGCGGCGGAGCTGCGCCAGAGCGGCGCTGCGACCATCGCCTGGACCGCCGCCTTCTCAACCGACGAGCCAACCGTGGCTGCGGCCCAGTGGCTCGCTCGCGCAGCCGCGGCCGCCGCAGGGATCCAAAGCGCCAGCATCGCGCCGCTCTACGCCGCACGCGCGAAGAACGCCTACGAAGGCCTCACCGTGCCAGCGCTTAACCTGCGCAGCCAAGTCTTTGAGATGTCACGCACTGCACTGGAGACCGCCGCCGCAATGGATGGCGCTGCGCTCATCTTCGAGTTCGCACGCTCCGAGCAGACCTACACGTTCCAGCGCCCCGCCGATTACGCCGCGAGCATCCTCTGCGGCGCGATCGCTGCCGGTTGGCGGGGGCCAGTCTTCATACAAGGGGACCACTACCAATTCGTCGCCAAGAAGTACGCGACCGACCCTGAAGGGGTCGCCGCTGAGATTGCACGCGCCTGCCGTCTCGCGGTTGATGCGGGCTACCGAAACATTGACATCGACGCCTCCACGCTCGTTGACCTCGCCCTGCCAACGGTGCAGGAGCAGCAGCGCGTGAATGCGGTGCGCACCGCCGAAGCGGTCGCCCTCGTGCGCGACCTGGAGCCTGCTGGGATTGAGATCAGCATGGGTGGTGAGATCGGTGAGGTCGGGCATCAGAACTCTACTGCCGTAGAGCTGGCCGCCTATCTCGACGAATTTGACGCCGCCCTCGCTAGCCGCAGCGCCGGAGCGCGTGGTCTGCGCAAGGTCTCAGTGCAAACCGGAACGAGTCATGGCGGCGTGCCGCTCCCAGGCGGCGGCGTCGCTGAGGTCGCACTCGACTTCACGGTGCTCAAGGAGCTCGGCGAGCTGGCCCGCGCCCGCGGCCTTGCCGGCGCGGTGCAGCACGGTGCGTCGACACTCCCTGAAGATCTCTTCCATCGCTTCCCCGAGGTTGGCGCCGCAGAGATCCACCTCGCCACCGGTTTCCAGAACATCCTGCTGGACCACCCGGCACTCGATGCCAACTTACGTGCCGAGATCACCGCGTGGTTGCGCGCCAACGCCGCCGATGAGGCGAAGCCAGGTGATACCGACGAACAGTTCCTCTATCGCACGCGCAAGAAGGCGCTCGGGCCATTCAAGCAGGCGCTCTGGGAGGCGGCTGGCACCCCGGAGATCCTCGAGACGCAGCGCGCGAAGTTCCACTCGCTCTTCTCGCAGCTTGGCGTTAGCGGCTCGCGCGCGCTCGTGGAGCGCTACGTACTTGAGGTGCCGGATCCGCTTCCGCCTGCGCCAGCCGACCTACTGAGCTAGGCGGGGGAGCCCCGCCGGCAGTTAGCTGCGGGTGACACCTGCGGCGTCAAGCGACTCTTCCAGAACCTTTAGGGCAAGGTCAACCTCTGCCGCCGTGGTGACGAGTGGCGGAATGATGCGAATGACCTGCGCGTACGAACCGGCCGACAAGAGGAGCAGCTTGCGCTTGTTCGCCTCGGAGATCACGCGCTTCACTGCGGCAGGGTCAGGTGCACGGCCGTCACCAGCGCCTGGCTCCACAAATTCGAGGGCGATCATCAGGCCGAGGCCGCGCACGTCACCAATCCCAGGTCGACCGGCGGCAATCTTTCGGAGGCCGTCAAGCATCTGTGTGCCGCGGGCCGCCGCATTCGCAACGAGCCCCTCTTCCTCGATGACGTCGAGGGTGGCGAGGGCGGCGGCGCAGGCGACGACATTGCCGCCATAGGTGCCGCCGTGTGTGCCAGGCTCCCAGGCATCAAGAAGCTCCTTGCGGGCGATGATCCCAGAGAGGGGGAGGCCAGAGGCGATCCCCTTCGCCATCACCAAGATGTCGGGCTCAACGTTCTGGTGCTGCACGGCGAACATCTTCCCGGTGCGCCCGTAGCCGGTCTGCACCTCGTCGGCGATCAGCAGAATGCCGAGCTCGCGGGTCAGTTCACGGAGGCGCGGCAGGAATCCGGCGGGCGGCACGACGTACCCACCCTCGCCAAGGATCGGCTCCACGATGACGGCGGCAACATCCTCGGCGCTGGCGAGGGTGTGGAGGGTGAGATCCCACTCCTCCTCCCAGCGGCAGCTGCACCC
>JBAXLC010000062.1:0-5354 GCA_037135015.1 bacterium
CGATCCTTGGCGCTGCGATGGTGCACCCTGTAATACTCTAAAATAGCGGCCTTGATCCAGAGGCGTATCAAGGGTTCGCATTCGGTCACGGCGTTGAGCGCATTGCGATGTTGCGACACGGTATCCCTGATCTCCGCGCCTTCCTTGAGAACGACCTCCGATTCTTGGCGGGCTTCCGATGAAGATTCCGCTCTCCTGGCTTCGCGAGTTCACCGACGTCCAGCTCACCGCTGAGCAGTTGGCCGACGCGCTCACGTTGCGTGGCCTTGAGGTTCGCGGCGTGGAGCGCTGGGGTGCGAACTGGAACAAGATGGTCATTGGCGAGTTGCTCGAGGTCGGACCGCATCCAAAAGCTGATCGCCTTCAGCTGACGAAGGTCCGCATTGGCGATGGCCCAATCCTCAACATTGTCTGCGGCGCTCGCAATATTGCCGCTGGACAGCGCATCCCGGTAGCGCTTGTTGGCGCGGAGATGCCCGACGGTCGACGCATTGAGCGCGCTGAGAAGATGGGGATCGCCTCAGAGGGGATGCTCTGCTCCGGCCAAGAGCTCGACGCAACCGATGACGGTGACGGCATCCTGATCCTTGATCCATCGGCCCCACTTGGAACCCCTCTCGTTGATTACCTCGGCGAAGATGTCATCGATGTCGACGTCAAGCCGAACCGTGGCGATCTCCTCTCAATTTTGGGGCTCGCCCGCGAGGTTGGGGCGATCACGGGTGCACCGGTGGCCTACGCAGCGCGAGCGCTGAAAGAGGGGGCCGATGCCGTCGGTGCAGGGCTGGCCCTGCGCGTTGCCGATGAGACCTTGGCACCACATGTGGTGCTGCGTGTCATCGACGGTGTCAAGGTTGCCGCATCGCCCAATCGCGTGCAGATGCGTTTAAAGGCGGCAGGGCTCCGCTCGATCTCAAACGTCGTTGATGCGACCAACTACATCATGTTGGAGCTCGGTAAGCCAACGCATGCATTTGATCGCGCCAAGGTGGGCGATACCGTACAGATTCGCCTAGCCACGAAAGGCGAGAGCCTTGAAACGCTTGACCACGAGGTACGCACCCTCGATGTGACCGATCTCGTGGTGGCCGACGAACGTGCAGCACTCGCCCTTGCCGGTGTGATGGGGGGTGCAAGCAGCGAGGTTGCACCGTCCACCACGAGCGTCATTATCGAGAGCGCCATCTTTGCCCCAACCTCAGTACGTCGCTCTGCGCAGCGACACAGCCTGCGCTCTGAGGCCTCTCATCGCTTTGAGCGCGGCCAGGAGCGCCGCCTCGCCGCCCTCGGCGCTGATCAAGTCGCTGCGCTCCTCACAGAGTGGGCTGGCGGCGTAGCCCGGGCGGGGCGGCTTATGAGCGGCACTGCAGATCTGCCCGTAGCAACGTTGAACTTCCGCCCGTCGCGTGTCCGCTCCCTACTCGGTGTCGCTCTCACTGACGATGAGCAGGTCGCTCTACTCGGCTCAATCGGCATCAGCGCAGAGACCGCGGCGGATGCAACGAAGATCGTCGTCACGCCGAAGCGTTCTATCTCCGCCGAGAAGGGGAGCGCGCGGGCCGTGCGCGTGCCAAGTTGGCGTAGCGATCTTGAGATTGAAGCTGATCTTGCCGAAGAGGTTGCGCGCCTGTACGGCTATGAGCGGATCCCAACCTCAATCCCAAGCGCCGACCATCCGTCGCATCGACCAAGCCCAACGCTGCTCCGTGATCGGGTGCGCCGTCTCCTTGCGGATGCAGGGCTGCACGAAGTTGTCACCCATGCGCTCGTGTCGACCGCACAGGCTGAGCTCTGGAGCGAGCCCGCCACACTGGTTACCGGGCCGCTGGCTGCATCCGAGGGCGCCGCAGGTGGTGCAGTAATCGTCTTGCAGAATTCGCTCTCTGCGGATCACGACCGACTCCGTCAGTCCCTCCTGCCGAGTTTGCTCGATCGTGTGGATGCCAATCTTCGCTACGGAGCAAACTCGGGTGCGATCTTTGAAGTTGGGCGTGGCTACGGCAGCGCCAAGGGTGCCCCGTCAGAGTGGACCCGCCTGGCGATTGCGGTATGGGGGGAGCGTGAGCAGGGTGCGCCAAGCGCAGGTGCAACGGCGTGGAACCTCGACGAACTGAAGCGCCTTCTCGCACAGGTTGCGCGCCTTGTCGGCGAACGACCAGCGTATGGAGAGTCGATCGAATCACCTGTGCTTCATCCTGGTATCAACGCTGTCATCACCGGTGAACGAATTGCCGGTCTTCTAGGGGAGCTCCATCCAGCTTCGCCGATCTGGCGTGATGCGCCACGTATCCTGCTTGCTGAGGTGGCGATCGCGGGCCTTCGATCTGGGCGCCTTGAGGTCGCACAGGTGGTGCTGCCACCGACAACGCCACCGGTGACGCGCGATCTTGCGCTCCTCATCCCCGCCGCGACCACGGTCGGTCAAGTGGTTGCTGTTGCGCGAAGTTCTGTTTCACGAGCCATCGCCGTTGAACTCTTTGACCTTTTTGCCGGGGCGCCTCTGGCTCCAGGCGAGCGATCTGCAGGGTTGCGCTTCACCTTCCAGCCATCCGCAACCGGCGCGGATGATGACACCATTACTGCCGAGCTTGCCGCCTTCGAGGGGGCTGTGCTCCGCACCTGCGGGGCACGAATTCGCGGCGTCGAGGGGCAATGAGCCCGACCGTACTGGTCGATCTCGTCGTGGTGGTGCTCCTCGTCCTAGCGGCGTGGAGTGGGGGACGAACGGGAGCGGCACGCAGCGCAGTCTCACTTCTGGCACTCGCCCTAGGCCTCATCATTAGCGCACAAGGGCAGAGTGCGATCACCGAATTCATCGCCCAGCTCCTCCCTGGTGTCGACACGCGCCTTATTGGGCTCGGCATCTTTATCGGCGGGATTTGGATCCTGTTGGCCATCGCCTCTTATTTGATCGGTCGCCTCCTGCAGGCGTCACTGCGCGCGATCCACCTCGGGCCGGTCGATACCGCACTTGGGGCTCTCTTCGGAGTGCTGCAGTGGAGTGTGGCGCTTGCTGCCCTCATCTTCGTGCTTGACGCCGCGGTCTCGGCGAACTTCCCCGTGCCATCACCACTGAGTGGTATCGCATCAGCGATTACGGCTGCACAATCCTCCGAGGTGATTCGTGGCCTCATCTATCCGATCGCAGGCCAGCTGTTCGGCGGACTCCTTCCAGAAGGCCTGCGCACGCTGCTCGTTCCGTGAGGCGCACAGCGGGGCAGCCGTACGACGAGCGTTCCCTAACGCGACTTGAGTGGTCGGCGCTCCTCGACATCCTGATCGAAGCCTGTGCCTTTGCCCCATCTCGCACACTCGCTACGGAACTCCGGCCTACCGCTGGCGGTGGCAGCCTACCAACCCTGCGAGCCCTCGGGCGTGAGATTGCGGAGCTGCGACGAGATGGGGGAGACCCGCATATTGGCGGTGCGAGCGACCTAGAACCAGCCGCAGATCGTGGCGCGAAAGGGGGCACACTCGACGGCGCAGCGCTCTTTGCGATCAGCGAGACGCTCCGCGTCGTGGAACGCATCGCAAGCGATCTAGTGGGGGCAGGCCCAACGCTCAGCGCCCTTGGCGCCGCCCTTGCCCCGCTTCGTCCACTGCGCAGTTCCATTGAGCGTGCGATCGCTCCCGATGGGTCGATTCTCGATGCGGCGTCACCGCTTCTTGGTGGACTACGCGCGCTCCATCGAACCAGCCTCGAGCGACTTCGTACCCGCCTTGAGACGCTGGCACATGCGAAGAACTACAGCCCCTACCTACAAGAGCCGATCGTGACTGTACGAAATGGTCGCTACGTGCTGCCAGTCCGCTCTGAGTGGAAGTCTCGTGTCCCAGGGATCGTGCACGATGCGAGTGCCACCGGCCAAACCGTCTGGATCGAACCACTAGAGGTCGTCGAACTCGGCAACGCCGTGAGGGAGGCGGAGGCGGGGGTCGCCACCGAAGAGGCACGGATCCTTGGAGCACTCTCCGGACTTGTTGGCGCAGATGCGGCGGCACTCCGTTCGAATGGTGAAGGACTCGCGCTCTTCGATGTGGCGCGCGCAGTTGCTGACGTTGCACGTGATCGGAACTGGCTCTATGCCGACGATGCGTCAGAGGGCGATCTGCTTTTGATAGAGGCGAGCCATCCGCTCCTCACGCCTCCGGTGGTACCGATGAGCCTGCACCTTGATGCGGAGCGCCGTGTGCTCGTGATCACTGGACCCAATACGGGTGGTAAGACGGTGGCGCTCAAGGCGGTGGGGCTACTTACGGCGATGCATCACGCGGGTCTACCAATTCCGAGCGGGTTTGGGTCGACGGTGCCCCCAACGGGGAACGTATGGGCCGACATTGGCGACGATCAATCCATCGCGCAGAGCCTCAGCACCTTCTCCGGCCACCTGACCTCGATTCAGCGCATTCTGCTCAGTGCGGTTTTGGGTGACGTTGTGCTCCTCGATGAGGCGCCGGAGCTCCCGGGCACGATTCGCGGCAACGTCCGGCGGTTGGGTCGCGGCGGACTCCATTCCGAGGGAAGCGCCGCCGCGACCTGCGTCAGCCGCCGAACAGCGCCTGCGCGCGGAGGCTTCCGGGTTCGACGCGAACCGCGTGGAGCGCATCCGCGGTGGTCAGCACCTGCTGCCGGATCGCGGCGAACGACGCGTCGTTCAGGGGTCTCCGGTTGTCATCGACGAGCGTTGCGTCGAG
This sequence comes from bacterium, assembly GCA_037135015.1. Lineage (GTDB taxonomy): Bacteria > Chloroflexota > Limnocylindria > Limnocylindrales > Limnocylindraceae > Limnocylindrus. Next base: position 4,696 of record JBAXLC010000062.1, read on the forward strand.
CGTCTGGGTCATTCGCTTCGCGGTGAGCTTCATCTGGTCGAAGACCTTGACCGGATCGGCGACACGCGGGACGTCGAGGATGAACACCGCGCCGGGGGTCGATGCGAGCCGCAGGCTGTCGACCGTGAACGGCTCGGAGCGATAGTTCTGCAGCGAGTAGAGCACCATCCCGGAGTCCTCGTGCGTCCAGTCGAACCGCCCGCTCTCCCCGAGACGGAACCCGGCAGCCTCCGCGACGCCGCGCAAGCGGGTGCCGGAAATGGTCGTCGGCCCCGACTTGAGCAGCGTGATTCCGATCTGCACGTCGAGGTCGGCGCAAATGCGGTCCAGCGCCTCGGCCCGCGCGATTTCGACGGCGGGATCCGGGGCCACAAACGCCGCCGGCAGCGCCGAAGCCTGCTCGCTGACGAGACGGATGAAGCGTTCCACCATCGGCGCCGTTGCCGCTCCTGCGCGATCGGCAAGCAGGAGGCAGGCCGCCAATTCGCGCCACTGCCCCACCGAGTCGGACTTGAGCAGCTGCCATGTTGCATCGGGGCCTGCCCGACCGAACCAGCGCAGCGGCTTGCCGACGCGGGCGTGGAGGCCGGCGGCAAGCGCGCCGGCAACAATCGGGCGGACCGGTTGCAGCGTGACCACGCATTCTATTTCCGCGTCGG
>JBAXLC010000063.1:0-5279 GCA_037135015.1 bacterium
GTGGTGCATCGCATTAATCCGATCGCATCGGTTGGCTTTGAGGTCAGCCGCGAGGGTGACGGGTTCCGTGTCCGCGGTAAGGCCATTGAGCGACTCGTTCACCAGACCGACTTTGCCCGAGACGAATCCGCAGAGCGCTTCCAACACGAATTTGCCCGACAGGGGATTGAATCTGCACTGCGAAAGGCGGGTTGCCGCAGCGGCGACACCGTGACGATCGGCGAACTCTCCCTCGAGTGGGACGACCCAGATGACGCGTCACTACTCAATGCGGCGGAAGAGGCGGAGGCCCTTGAGCTTGATGGCGTGCTCTTGGCCGCAACCCCAAACAACGACGGGGAGAGCGAAGGGTGAGCGGGATTGGCATTCTCGGCGGCACCTTCGACCCGATTCATGACGGTCACCTAGCCCTCGGTCAGGCCGCCTACGAACTACTGAAGCTTGACCACGTGCTCTTCGTTCCTGCTGCACGGCCTCCGCATAAGGTTGCCGATCGCGTCACCGATCCTGAAGTTCGCTGTCGCATGGTTGCACTTGCCATTGCCGGGAATCCAGCCTTTGAGATGAGCCGCATGGAGGTTGACCGCCCTGGCCTCTCATACACGATCGATACGCTCCGAGCCATCACCGCGGAGCGACGCGAAGGTGGCGCTGCGCCAGAGCTCACGTTGATCCTCTCCGTTGAGTCACTGCTCGGATTTAACGAGTGGGAAGACGCAACGGGCATTCTTGACCTGGCGCGGGTTGCAGCACTGCCGCGGCCCGGCACGCCAACTCCAGACCGTGCCTGGCTCACGCGCCACTTCCCGGGGCGTGAAGACCGCTTCCTCTACCTTGACGGTTTCCATCTCTCTCACGCCAGCCGAGAGTTGCGCGCGTTGGCCGCACGTGGCCGATCATTGCGCTACCTCGTACCCGACGCAGTTGCCGACCTCATTCGACGCGAGGGTCTCTACCGCGGTCGACCAGAGCTGGTACTTGAGCGCCCTGTCGAAGTGGAAGACGTGCCCGTTGATCCAGCCTCGTAATCGCACAACCGCTAGTACGGTACGCTGAGGGCATGTCAACCAAACAGCAAACTGCCATCGAGCCGCATGACCTTGCGCGAAAGGTTGCCCTCCTCGCGGAAGATAAGAAGGCGGCTGACATCCTTGTCTTGGACGTCAGTGGCCTCACCACCGTCACTGAGGCGTTCGTGATCTGCACCGGCGGCTCTGAGCCGCAACTCGCCGCGATCACCGAGAGCATCGTTAGCGGCATGGCCGAAGATGGCATCACTCCGGCGCACCGCCATCGTGCGGCGGCTTCGCACTGGATCGTTCTGGATTATGGAAGCGTGATCGTGCATATCTTTACGCCGCCAGAGCGCGACTTCTACAAACTTGAACAGCTCTGGTCTGATGCAAAGGTGCTCGTCCGAATCCAGTAGCGCTACTTCGGGAGCAGGCTCTTCACAATTCGATTGATATCGCTCTGGCGTGGGCGCCAACCTAACTCACTCCGTGCCCGGGAGATATCGGCCACGAGTCGGGGCGGATCACCGGCACGGCGGGGGTGCTCCTGCACCTCAATGCGCACGCCAGTGGCCTTCTCGACGGCCTTGATCACCTCACGAATACTTGTGCCTGCGCCGCTCCCAATGTTGATGGCGCTGAAGCCTTGCGCCTCTTCGGCGGCGAGCTTCTCAATCGCGGCAAGGTGGGCGGCGGCAACGTCGGCAACATGCACATAGTCACGGACGGCGGTGCGGTCAGGGGTGGCGTAATCGTTCCCGTAGATCGGGAATGGCTCCCCTGCCAGGGCGGCGCTCATCAGGCGTGGCAGCAAATGTGTCTCGGGGTTGTGTCGCTCTGCAACCAGTTCTGTTGCCCCCGCAACATTGAAGTAGCGCAGCGCGATCGCGGTGAGCCCATGCGCGGCGGCGTAGGCGCGGAGCACCTGCTCAAAGGCGGCCTTGGTTGCTCCGTACGGGTTGACTGGCGCGAGGGGGAGATCTTCATGGAGCACGCTTGAGGATGAGGCGCCATAGACCGCGGCACTTGAGGAGAAGATCAGACGCTTCACGCCGACGGCAATCGCTGCGTCTAGCAGGGTGATGCTGCCAACAAGGTTTGCCTTGAAGTAGCGCTCTGGCTGGGCCACGCTGTCGGCAACGATGCTGAGCGCGCCAATGTGCAGGATCGTGTCGACCCGCGCATCGCGCAGCAGGCTCTGCATGCGATCTCCGTCGGCGTAGCTGCCAACGATTGAGGAGGCCTCATTAGGGATCGTGTCGGCGTGTCCCGCTGAGAGGTCGTCCAGGATGACGACACGATGTCCGGCGGCGATCAGGGCATTGGCACTCGCCGCGCCGATGTATCCAGCCCCACCCGTTACCAGGATTGTGCGCGGCTCTAGCGTCATAGAGAGAGTCTACGCGATGGAGTCACGCCCTTCGCTTGCAACGATGCGCTCGCACCACGTGAGGAGGTCGCCTTCAGCATTTTCCACGCGGCGATGCGCGACGTCATCAACCAGTCGCGCAAGGAGTGCCGCGACCCATGGGCCCGGGGTGCGACCGAGGCGCGCCACTAGCTGATCGCCCCCGATGGCAAGATCGCTCGCTGCGGCGGGAAGTTGCAGGGTGTCCGCCTCCGTGCACGCGTTTAGGAGTGCAGCGGCGGCGCGGCTGGCCCAACCTGCGGCAGCTCGACGCCGAATCTGCCGTGCCGCGTCTCGCGGGTCACCAGTGGTAGCGGCAGCCACGATGCGGAGGGAGGGTCCATCAAGGTGCCCGCGCTCGGCCTCAGCCTCTGCAACTGCGACGGCACGATCGAGCACACGAATCTGCTGAATGGCTGCAATGGTTGCACGTGGTCGGCGCCACGATTCCAGCAGAGCCGCCACATCCTCATCGTCGGTGATCGGCAGGAGAAGTTCGTTCATGCGTCCCAGTGGGTCTGGCGCATCGGGGAGCGCATCGCCGCCGACCGTCTCGACGCGCGTACCAACCTCAGCGCTCCACTCTGCCGCAAGCGCGGGTGCGATCGCGGTAAAGATGCCGAGCTCCGCAGCAAGTTGCAAGGCACGCGCAGGGTGCTGGGCGGCGAGGATCCCCTCAATCTCTGCGCCGATTCGTTCACCAGAGAGCCGTGCAGCCAGTGGAGCATCGCGTCTGATTGCTGCGGCGGTTCCTGGCTCCACCGTCAGATTGAAGCGCGCAACAAAGCGGATCGCGCGCAGCATGCGCAACGCATCTTCAATAAAGCGTTCGGCCGGATCTCCAACGGCGCGCAACACGCCGCCTGCCAGATCATCGATACCACCGTGTGGGTCGACGATCGCGCCATCAGCAACCGGGTCGGCCCGGCGACTCGCCTCAGGGGCGAGGCCATACGCGATCGCGTTGATCGTGAAGTCTCGACGAGCGAGGTCGCCCTCAATGCGCGGGAGAAAGGTGACCTCGTCGGGGCGACGGGCGTCGCTGCTGCCGCTATCAGCCCGGAAGGTGGTGATCTCGCGAACCACTCCTGGGTCGGTGGGAACGCCGACGGTGCCGAATCGATTCTCATAGGTGGCGTTTGGAAAGAGGGCACGCAGCTGGTCTGGTGTCGCCTCGGTGGCAAGATCCCAATCTGCTGGCACTCGCCCAGCGATCACATCTCGGACCGCACCGCCAACAACGTATGCGCCAAATCCTGCCGTTCTCAGCGCGCGCAGCAGGTCTGCAACGTCGGGAGGGATGGCGGCGCGAACCGCCGCCGCAGGGGTCACGCGCCGCTGGCCGCGGCGCTATCAGAGATAAAGAGGAAGTCACGCCACGCCGAGTAGGCGCTATGCCGCAGGTAGGGGAGGAAGACGGCGTACACGTCACAGCGTGGCTCGTACGGCTTGCGTCGGAGTTGTAAGCCTGCGGCCTCGGGGAGGCGGTCGCCCTTACGGTGGTTGCACGCCATGCACGCAGTGACCAGATTCTCCCAGGTCCACGTATCGCCACCGCGGCTCTTCGGCACAATGTGATCAATCGTCAGTGAGACGCCGGTGCGGCCGCAGTACTGGCAGGCGTGACCGTCGCGCGCGAAGATCTCCTTGCGGCTCAACTTGGCGCGCGGCCGAGGTCGGCGCACGCGGTGGCGGAGTCGCACCACAGAGGGGGCGGTCCAGCTGCGCGAGGCGCTGCGGATTGGGTCGCCCTCGGCGAGAATCTCCGCCTTACCGCCCAACACCAGTCGGAAGGCGCGCGGCAGGGAGGCGACGTTGAGCGGTTCGTAGTCCTGATTTAGAACGAGAACTTCGCTGTTCATATGAGCGCGATCGTAGCAGGGGGACTGCGGCTATTGCGCCGCCGTTTAGCCCTGGGGGGTGGGGGCGATGTGCGAGAATAGGGGCATGCCAGCACCAAAGCGCGCCAAAACGTCGACCTGGGCCACGAAGAGCGGTCTCGCCCAAATGCTGAAGGGCGGCGTGATCATGGACGTCGTTACCCCGGCGGAGGCGAAGATCGCCCAAGAGGCTGGCGCCGTTGCCGTCATGGCACTGGAGCGCGTCCCCTCTGACATTCGTCGCGACGGTGGCGTTGCCCGCATGAGCGACCCCGACATGATCAAGGGGATCCAGGCGGCCGTCTCCATCCCAGTGATGGCGAAGGCACGCATCGGTCATGAGAGCGAGGCGCGCATCCTTGAGGCACTCGATGTCGACTACATCGACGAGTCCGAGGTGCTCACCCCCGCCGACGATCGCTTCCATATCAATAAGCACGACTACAAGGTGCCGTTCGTCTGCGGCTGCAAGGATCTTGGTGAGGCGCTTCGCCGCATTAACGAAGGCGCCGCGATGATGCGCACCAAGGGCGAGGCGGGAACCGGCAACATCGTTGAGGCTGTGCGCCACATTCGTACCGTCACCGAAGAGATTGCCGCGCTCAAGGGTCAGAGCGAGAAGCGCCTGCGCGCCGCCGCCAAAGAGATGCGCGTCCCATACGAACTCGTCAAGCTCACCGTGAAGGCGGGGCGACTCCCAGTGGTGAACTTCGTTGCGGGCGGCATCGCGACACCAGCAGACGCGGCCCTCTCCATGTGGCTCGGTGCTGATGGTGTCTTCGTCGGCTCCGGCATCTTCAAGGCGAAGAATCCAGCCAAGACCGCTGTCGCCATCGTGCAGGCAACCACGCATTGGAAGAACGCCGCCATCCTTGCCGAAGTTTCGGCGGGTCTCGGTGAGGCAATGAAGGGGATTGAGATGCGCACCATCCCCGAGGGCGAACGCCTCTCCAAGCGCGGCTGGTAGCACCGTGGCGA
>JBAXLC010000064.1:0-5277 GCA_037135015.1 bacterium
GGCCGGCTCCACTGATCGGCCTCAGCGAGAAGGCTGGTCACGAGCTTCGCCAGCTCACGATCATCTCCTGCATATGAGGCAATCCGGCGCGCAACCTTCTCAATCACCGCCTGGGCTCGCTCATAGGAGCCCTCACGGTTGAGCACAATCGCTCGCTCACGTGCCTCAGCGGCAAAGAGCTGGGCGACCACCCGATCGACCACCCGGTTACGGGGCTGTGCGTCGTTCTCAGCTGAACCCGCGTAGGTCCAGGTGTACCCCTGCTCCAGGTGCACCTTCCCCGCATCGTCACGCCCAGTGAGCACGGCGATGAGGCCAACCTGCTCCGCCTCGCTACCCAGCGGGAGCCGGATCCGAAGTACAACCTCGCGCTCCTGGCTCTCGGCCAGGTCGCCAAGCGCTACCCGCAGCTCCCCGCGACGCGACGTTACGTCGCCCGCGCTGAGCAACTCGATATCGGCACCTGGCACCGTAATCACCACATGCGCATCGCGCAGGGTGACCTCAAGGGCCTCGCCGATGCACTCGGCAATCGCGGCGCCGATCTGGTCAGGGTCGCCGGCGTACTGCGCCGGCCCGCCACCACCATTCGCAATCGCCGACATCAGGGCCTCGTCGAAGCCATCGCCGATGCCGAGCGTTGCGGTGCTGACGCCCCGCGCGCGCAGCTCGGAGGCGTGACGCGCCAGCGTCGCTGAATCGGTGACGCCCGCATTGGCGTGCCCGTCAGAGATCAGAATCACCCGGCGAATGATGTCTTCGCCAGCACCTCCACCAACCTCTTGGGCACCGGTGAGGTAGCCATCGCAGAGGTTCGTATTGGCCCGCGCCTCGATCATCGGGATCGCCACCTTGGCGGTACGCCGACCCTCGAGCACCCCTGTCAGCGAGACAGGGGTCTCCACGCGGTCATCAAAGGCGACAACGGCGAACTCATCCCGGCCCGAAAGCATGTCAACGCCATCAAGGATCGCCTTGCGGGCGTTGCGGATTGGATCCCCCTGCATGGAGCCCGAGCGATCCAGAACAAAGCCGATACGACCGGCTGGGCGTGGGCGCTTGCTCGTGACCGGTGGTGCCACCACCGTGATCTTGATGAAGCGCGAGCTGTGCGCTTCAGCGCGGGCGAGGAGGCGGTCCCCCTCGATTTCAAACAGGGTGCCTGCGGCACCGGACTTCTTGCTGGTCATACTGACCCTCCTACTACGCCCCACCTGGGGCCTTTGGCCTGATGACGGGGTTAGCCCCGCCGCCACAGTTGCGGTCAGTGGATGACCGCACCTGCTATCTCAGGCCCTCCCTTGATTCGGCCGTTTTCAGTTTTCACGCTCACTTGTCCTCCGTATATCCGTCAAACCACTCGCCGTACTTTGCAAAAATGGCTTGTGCTTTCTTGCTCTTGCATGTGGCGCTGCTTGTTTCTGGATCGTTGCACCAAGCCCGTGCCTCCTCTTCGGTCAAGCCGCGCTTAATGGTTTTATCTGGATATCCCTCAAAAAGTTTCTTACGATCTTGAATTTCTTCTCTGCCATATCTCCTCCTTTTTCATCCCCTTTGGTGAAGTCAACGCGGGGCACCCCTTACGATTTGCCCCGGGGCTGCGGACCAAAGATCCGCTCAGCCTCCTTTAACAGGTCGTCGAGCAGGCGATTCTCCTCGCGGGTCATGGGGCGGCGAGCGTGCACCTCGATGGCATCGGAGAGGGGGATGCGCGCCCACGAGGCACGGTAAAGGGTTTGCCCATTAGGCAACGGACTCTGCTGCCTCACGGGCTTTGCCAGCGCAAACATGGACACGGTTACGCCCCTGCTGTTGAGCACGGCCGCTGCGTAGTCTGCGGCGCTCCCCTTCGAGGCGCGGCCGCTCGGGGCTGGTGCGCCATTAAGGAGTTGCTCGAGCTCTTGATCTGGCACCCCACGAAGGCGGTTCGCAACCTCGGCGAGTGGGAGGTGTTCATCACGCAGGCGTTGGGCGAGCTTGGCTCGATCGAGGAAGGCCTGCGGGTAGCGCGTGCCAGAGCCACGGCCGAAGCCCGGGAGGATGCGATACGGGTGCCCCATCCACGAGCGCAAGACGCGGAGCTCGACGCCAATTTGCGCCGCGACCTCTTTCAAGGAGTAGGTCTGCTCGGCGGCTGGCGAAACGGCAGCAGCCTTCGCCCTGCTCTTCTGTGGACGCTTTGGGGTGGGCTTTGTGCTCATGTGGGCATTATACATATGACACGTGAAATGTCAATAGCCGTTGGCTGCGGTGCTTCCTACCCGCGATCACCAAGCTGGTGCGCCAACGTGTCGACAATGAACCAGCCTGGTGCGGCGCGCATCGCCACCATCCACTCTTCCGGAACAGCGGCGGCGCCGTACTGAATGCCGGCAAGTCCGCCAGCAATCGCCGCAGTTGTATCGGTGTCGTGGCCATACGAGATCGCGAGCTCAACAACCTCGCGGAAACTGCTCCCCTGCTCGAGTGCCGTGAGGGCGCTGAGGAGGCTATCCGCCACGTATGCCTGCCCAAGCCCCTCTTTGTGCACCAAGCAGCTGGCGATCAGCTCGCGCTTCTCGGGGGTACTGGCGTAAAGATCGCCCAGTGTCGCTACTGCCCAGTCGATCGCCGGGCGGGGCGCCTCTCCGCGCAGCAGTGCACGTGCCACAAGCACGTAGATGGCCGAGGCGACCATCACCCGTGGGTGGGCATGAGTCACAGCGGTAGCGGCCTCAGCACGGGCGACCAGCTCGGCATCGCTCAGGTCACGCCCCATCAGCGCCACGGGCAGGATGCGCATGAGACCGCCATTGGACTGCGAGCGGTCGCCATCGCTTCCCGCGCGTGCCGCTGGCGTGCCAGCGCGAATGCGATCGAGTGCCGCTGTCGTGGCGATGCCTGAGTCGAAGCAGACGCCGGTCGCGGTGTACTGCGCGTCGTCGAACCAGGCCAAGAAGCGCCGGCCCTGATCGTCGAGATCCCAGCCCACTTCAAGGAGCGACTCGAGAAGGGCGAGGGTCATGGAGCCATCGTCGGACCAGGTGCCTGGTGGCTGCTGGAACGATTGGAATCCGACCGCGGGCGTTGGTCGCGGCGCGGTGTTCGCTGGTTGGAACTCCCACGGCACGCCAATGGCATCCCCCACGATCACGCCGAGGAGTCCGCCGATGAGGCGCTGTCGATCGTTCGGTTGGCTATCGCTCACTGATCAGCACCCACTCACCGTCACGCATGAACTTCGCCTCGCAGCTGAGGCACTCAAGCTCTGGGTCGTTGCCTCTCACGACGCAGCCGCCGAGAGAGACGAGGCCCATCTCAGAATCTCGCCGCAACTCCATACCAGGAAGGCCGTACACAATCGGCACGAGCTTTGCCTTTGTACAGATCGGGCAGGTTGAACCTTTGCGCAGCTTCTTGCTCATGAGATCCTCCGGCGGTTTGCCGTGCGGTTCTTGAGGATGTTGATGAGCGCCTTCGGGAGCGACGGGGGTGTTGCCGGTTCGAGGGGTCGTGATCGCGGCGTTCCTGGCGGCAGGTGTCGCCCGAACGAGGCTGCGAAATCAATCTCCTCAGCTTCGGTAGCAGCCTCTTCGAGGAAGACTGAGGTGCGAGCCTCGAGCTTGTTGATGAGATCGGCGATCGCGGCACTCATCGGAGCGGCGGTGATCAGCAGGCGCTCGCTCGGGTAGCCCCAGGCGCAGTAGGCGGTCTCGCCCGCCACGTAGACGCTCATGAGGCGGCCACGCTCCTGTGGCTCTTCGTTGGGAACATCGGCGCGGACTCGGCTAGGGGTAGGACGCATTGGGACTCCTTCCGCTACGGGGTCGGCGACTGGCAGCGCCTTCGCGGACCCATCACCCTCCCACCCTACCTGCCACCTGTGCCAACAGAGTGGCATGACGTTTCAGGGCTTAATAGCCGCGGCGGACCATCTCAATAAAGATGCGTCCGGCGGTGCGGGCATCGGTCTCGGCCCGGTGCGGCTGCCCCTCCACCTGAATGCCGAGCTCAGTCACCGCCTCGCTCAGCTTCGGCCACTTCTCGGTCTCGGGAACCAGGCTCACCATGGTGCAGTACTGCTTCGACGGCACCACGAAGACGCCGAGCCAGCGCAGGCCGTTGCGGTCGAACTCCATGTTGTGGGCCACGACCAGCTCAACCCCTTGTAGCGCATCGGTCATCTGCTGCCGCGCCACGCCGCGATCGACGCCGGCGGCATCGATCATCTCGGGGGTGATCTTGGTGAGGTTGATGATGAAGTCGGAGATGGCGGTCTCTGGGTAGACCAGGGTCGACCAGACGCTCACCTCGCGCGACCCTTCGTAGATCACCGCGGCCGCCTCGATGACGCCAGTAGAGGGATCACGGCTCCACAGTCCGGTCGTCTCAAAGTCGATCGCCGCCCATCGCGCGGGAAGGGTGCGCTGAAATCGGTCGGTTGGTGGTGCCAGGTTCATGGGGCGATTATGCCGCCTTCGGGCTACGATGCGATTGTGGAACTCCTACTTCTCGCCCTGCTCGGTGCTGGCGCCTCAGCGATCACGATCGTGTCGGGCTTTGGGCTGAACACGGTGCTCGTTCCTGCCTTCGCGGTGCTCTTCCCCCTCCCGCTGGCCATTGCCGCGGTTGCGCTGGTGCACCTGATCGCCAGCGCCATTCGCCTGGTGATCTTTCGGGCCCACATCAACCGGACCATCGCCTGGCAGTTCGTGCCATGGGCGATTCTCGGTGGTATCGCCGGCGCACTCATCCTTGAGCTGCTCGGTGCTGTACCAGTAATTGCCACCTACCCGCTCTTTGGCCTTACAAAATCGATCACCGCGGTGAAGGTGGTAGTTGGCGTGACCATCGCGGTGCTCTCGCTCTATGAGCTGCGCCGCGGGGCAGAGCAGGGGGGCTTGAGCTCGGTCGGCCTGAGCGCAGGGGCGCTTGCCTCGGGGTTCTTCGGCGGTCTCTCGGGGAACCAGGGGGCGATCCGGAGCACGGTGCTGATTCGCGCCGGCCTCACCCCACTCGGCTTTGCCGCGACAGGAGCCCTCGCTGCCATCGCCATCGACCTCACGCGGCTGGTGGTCTACGGCACGGCGGGGAGCATCTCAAGCATCGTCGCCGACGGAGCAATCCGCAACGCCATCGTTGCCGCAACGATCGGCGCCATCGTGGGGGCACTCGTTGGTCGCCAACTCCTTGCTACCATGAGTAGCGAGCGGCTACGACTTGTCGTTGGGTGGAGCCTGGTGGCTGGTGGCCTGCTGATCAGCACGGGCGCACTGTGATTCGGCGGCTTGTGCACGG
>JBAXLC010000065.1:0-5218 GCA_037135015.1 bacterium
AGATCATCGTGCGCAACGAGAAGCGCATGCTCCAGGAGGCGGTCGACGCCCTCATCGATAACGGCCGACGTGGACGCGCCATCTCCGGCACCGGCAATCACCGACTCAAGTCGCTCAGCGACATGCTCAAGGGGAAGCAGGGGCGATTCCGCCAGAACCTCCTTGGCAAGCGCGTCGACTATTCGGGCCGCTCCGTCATCGTGGTTGGCCCAGAGTTGAAGCTGCACGAGTGCGGCATCCCAAAGAAGATGGCGCTCGAACTCTTCAAGCCATTCGTCATGCGCCAGCTTGTTGAGCTCGGACACGCGCACAACATCAAGAGCGCCAAGCGCCTCACCGAGCGTGCCACCGACGTGGTGTGGGAGGTGCTGGCCGACGTGATCAAGGATCACCCAGTGCTACTCAACCGCGCCCCAACCCTGCACCGACTCGGCATCCAGGCATTCATGCCGGTGCTCGTCGAGGGTTCCGCAATCCGCATCCATCCGCTCGTTTGTACGGCGTTCAACGCCGACTTCGACGGCGACCAGATGGCGGTCCACGTGCCGCTCTCCGAGGCGGCGCAGCAGGAGGCACGCGAGCTGATGCTCTCGTCGAACAACCTCTTGTCGCCGGCCGACGGCACACCAATCGTTTCGCCGACCCAGGACATGGTGCTCGGCTGCTTCTATCTCACACAGGAGACCGCCTTGGCCGATGGCGCCAAGCGACGCCGTTTCTCCGACGAGACCGAAGCGCTCCTCGCCTATGACCTCGGTCAGCTGGCTATCCATGCACCAATCGACGTGGTCGCCAAGGTGTGGGACGAGAAGAGCGAGCAGCTCGTTGAGCAGCGCATCGAGACCACCATTGGTCGCGTGAAGTTCAACGAGATCCTTCCAGACCGACTTCGTTTCGTAAACCGTTCGCTGGCGCGCGCCGATCTTCGCGAGTTGATCAGCCGTTCGTTCCAGTTGCTCGGCAAGGTCGAGACTGCACTCCTCGCCGACGGCATCAAGCGCGTCGGATTCGAGGCGGCAACCCGCGGCGGTATGACGATCTCCGTCTTCGACATCGCCATGGCGCAGGGGAAGAAGGCGATCATCGCCGAGGCCGACAAGGATGTCGCCAAGGTTGACGGCCAGTACACCCAGGGTCTCATCACCGACGAGGAGCGCTACAAGAACGTGATCCGCGTTTGGCAGAAGGCCACCGGCGACATCAGCACCGCCATGATGGAGGAGCTGAACACGAAGAAGGATGGTCGCGATCCGCAGTTCCACCCACTACTCATGATGACGAACTCCGGTGCTCGCGGAAACAAGGGCAACATCGGTCAGCTCGGCGCAATGCGCGGCCTCATGGCCGATCCATCGGGCCGCATCATCGACGTTCCCGTGAAGTCAAACTTCCGCGAGGGGATGACGGTGCTCGAGTACTTCATCTCCACACACGGTGCGCGTAAGGGTCTCGCCGACACGGCGCTCCGAACCGCAGACTCCGGTTATCTCACGCGCCGTCTCGTTGACGTTGCGCAGGACGTCATCGTACGCATCGTTGATTGCGGTACCGCAGAGGCGACGCACATCACGCTCGCCGATACGGCCGACGTCACGGGCACCGAGTGGCCAATCGCCGCTGACCATCCCGACATGAAGGAGCTGCGTGGAACATTCGCGCGCCGACTCCTCGGCCGCATCGCAGCGGAAGAGATCAAGTTGGATGCAAGCCACTCCATCATGCGCGGCGAAGAGATCAACGAGGCATATTCGGCGAGCATCGCTGCTGCCATCAAGGTTGATGTTGTTGCCGTGCGCTCACCGCTCTCCTGCGTCGCCCCTGCTGGCGTCTGCCAGGCCTGCTACGGCCGCAACCTTGCCACGGGCAAGCTCATTGAGATGGGCGAGTCCGTCGGCATCATGGCGGCGCAGTCAATCGGCGAGCCTGGCACACAGCTCACCATGCGTACGTTCCACACCGGCGGCGTCGCCGGGCTCGACATCACCGCCGGTCTGCCACGCGTCGAAGAGCTCTTCGAGGCCCGCAAGCCGAAGGGTAAGGCCGAGATCAGCCGCATCGATGGCGTCGTCGAAGTGATCCGCAGCGATGCGGGCACCATCGTGGAAGTCACCCACAGCGAGAAGTACGAGATTGAACTCGATCTGCCAATTGACGCAGCGCTGACCGTACGTGAGGGTGACCTTGTCGAGGCTGGCCAGCTCATCGGTACCTCAGCTACGACGGGTGACCTGACCGCTCCAGTGAAGGGTCTCCTCGTGAAGTCATCGGACGGCCTGGTGATTCGCGCCGAAGACGTCGTCCCAGCATCGAAGTACCCAATCCCGCACAACGCCAAGCTCTTGGTGAAGAGCGGCGACCGCGTTCGCGCGGGCGACCCGCTCACCGATGGCCCACTCGACCCACAGGAGCTCCTCGAGGTCCGCGGCCGAGCCGAGGTCCAGAACTACCTCGTCAAGGAGGTCCAGAAGGTTTACCGAAGCCAGGGTGTAACAATCTCCGACAAGCACATCGAGATCATCGTCCGCCAGCTCCTGCGTAAGGTGCGGGTCGACAACCCAGGCGACACCCACATGCTCCCAACGGAGCTAGCCGACCGTCTCGCCTTCGAGCGTGAGAATGCCCGCGTCCTCGCCGAGGGCGGCGAGCCGGCAACCGCGGCCCCGCAGCTCCTGGGTGTAACAAAGGCATCCCTGAACACGGAGAGCTTCCTTGCGGCAGCCTCCTTCCAGGAGACGACCCGCGTGCTCACCGAGGCGGCGATCACCGGTGCGCGCGACTACCTCGTGGGCCTCAAGGAGAACGTCATCATCGGCAAGCTCATCCCAGCAGGCACGGGTGCCCCAGACAAGGTTGCCGCCCGCAAGGAGGCTGAGAAGCTTCGTGCTGCGGCCGCCCTGGCCGGTGGCGACCTGCCAACCGACTTCGGCAAGGACGACTTCAACGTCTTCCTCGAGTCCGAAGAGGGTGGAGCGAGCCAGGACGACGTCTCCCAGTTGGTGGCCCTCCTTACCGAGGAGAATCCGGCAGCCGAGGGCGAAACCGAGGCAAACCCCTTCTTGGCGGACGCCGCCGAGGCCCCAAAGGGCGACGAGGGGGGAGCCTAAGGGCGAAGCTCAGCCGTCCCGCAAGGGGGGTGCTTTGACACCGTTCGTGCTTGACTGCTACGCTCCGCGACCGTGCACAAAGGGCGTAAGCGCCCTGACATCACGCCTGTAGTGGAATCGAATAGAGAAGGAGCGCGCGTACACCGTGCCTACGATTAGTCAGCTCGTTCGAAAGGGTCGCAAGCCGAAGGTCTCGAAGATCAAGGCTTCAGCGTTCCGCAAGAATTGGAACGGCATTAAGCAGCGTCAGGAGTCCGCAGAGGGCGCCCCGATGAAGCGTGGTGTCTGCTTGATCGTGCGCACCATGACCCCGAAGAAGCCGAACTCCGCTCTTCGTAAGATTGCCCGCGTGAAGCTCACCAACCAGATGGAAGTCACCGCCTACATCCCAGGCATTGGCCACAACCTCCAGGAGCACAGCGTTGTGCTCGTTCGTGGCGGCCGCGTGAAGGACCTTCCGTCGGTGAAGTACCACATCGTTCGCGGCGCACTCGATGCCGCCGGCGTGAAGGATCGCAAGCAGAGCCGATCGAAGTATGGCGCGAAGGCTGAACAAGCCGTCGTGAAGAAGAAGTAAGCGATGCCACGTCGTACAACGGTCCCACGCAAGCTTAAGTACGAAGTTGTTCCGCTGAACAAAACCGTTGACCGCTTTGTGGTCAAGGTGATGTTGAGCGGCAAGCGCGGACTCGCAGAGCGCATCCTTCGCGAAGCGCTTGCACGTGTTGAGTCGCAGGCAAACCGCCCAGGCCTTGAAGTGCTCGACCTCGCCCTGCGCAATGCAACACCACTAATCGAAGTGAAGCCGCGCCGCGTTGGTGGCGCCACCTACCAGGTACCAGTTGAGATTCGCGGCGAGCGCCGCTTGAGCCTCGGCGTACGCTGGCTCGTGCAGGCTGCACGCAAGCGCAACGGCAAGAGCATGTCCGACAAGCTCGCCGCTGAGTTTCTTGATGCATCGAACAACCTCGGCGCCGCAGTGAAGCGACGCGAAGAGACCCACAAGATGGCGGAGGCGAACAAGGCCTTCAGCCACTTCCGGTTCTAGGGGCGAGAGATGGCACGAGCAACGTCGCTCCTTCGAACGCGAAACATCGGCATCATTGCGCACATTGACGCTGGTAAGACCACGGTCACCGAGCGCATCCTCTTCTACACCAAGAAGATCCATAAGATCGGCGAGGTCCACGAGGGCGCCGCAACGATGGACTGGATGGAGCAGGAGCAGGAGCGCGGCATCACCATTACCGCCGCCGCCACGACCTGCGCCTGGAAGGATCACGTCATCAACATCATCGATACGCCCGGGCACGTGGACTTCACGGTTGAGGTGGAGCGTTCGCTCCGCGTCCTCGACGGCGCGGTCGTCATCTTCGACGGCGTTGCCGGCGTAGAGCCACAGTCCGAAACCGTCTGGCGCCAGGCTGACCGCCACGCCGTCCCACGCTTCTGCTTCATCAACAAGCTCGACCGCACCGGTGCCGACTTCTGGCGCTGCTTCGACATGATCAAGGACCGCCTCGGCGCCAACGCCGTCCCACTGCAGCTCCCAATCGGCCTTGAAGATAAGTTCGAGGGCGTCATCGACCTGATCGCCATGGAAGAGATCGTCTACCTCGACGACAAGGGCGAGAAGAGCGAGCGCCGACCGATCCGCGCCGAACTCAAGGCTGATGCCGACAAGTGGCACGCCTTCATGCTCGACCAGGCGGCGGGCCAGACCGACGCACTCACCGAGACCTACCTGGAGACGGGCACCCTGAGCGAGGACCAGGTCCGCGAGGGGATCCGTGTCGGCACCCTCGGCTACAAGATCGTTCCAGTCCTCACCGGTTCCGCCCTCAAGAACAAGGGTGTGCAGCCAATGCTCGACGCCGTAGTCGAATACCTCCCAAGCCCACTCGACGTGCCTGGCATCCAGGGGACCGACCCACGCAACTTCGAGAACAAGATGTCGCGCCCAGTTGACGACGAGGCACCGTTTGCCGCTCTCGCCTTCAAGATCGCTGCCGACCCGTTCGTTGGGAAGCTCGGCTTCTTCCGCGTCTACTCCGGCGTCCTCAAGGCCGGTTCGTACGTGCTCAACCCATCAAAGGGGAAGAAGGAGCGCATCG
>JBAXLC010000066.1:0-5203 GCA_037135015.1 bacterium
AAGCGCTAGACTCACCGCATCGCGACAGGGGAGCGCCATCGGGCGCTGAGATGCGGAAGGTCCGCGAACCCTACGAACCTGATCCGGGTCATGCCGGCGAAGGGAGGACGCAGGTGTACCCCGCGCGATAGAGAGCGAGGTATCTGTGCGCGCGTTGATTCTTGCGGGGGGCGATCGACCCGACGCGGCGCTGCTCGATGCCCACTGGCCCGGATGGCGCTCTGCTTCACTTGTCGTCGCTGCTGATGGTGGCGCCCGCCACGCGGCTCCGCTCGGCCTACCACTGCACCAGGTTGTCGGCGATTTCGATTCGCTTAGCGCCGCCGATGCTGACGAGCTTGAGGCGGCTGGTGTGACCGTAACGCGCTTCCCAACCAATAAAGATGCGACCGATACCGAGCTCGCACTCCTTGCGGCACTTGATGCTGGCGCCACTGAGGTCACGCTCCTCTGCACCTGGGGTGGTCGCAGCGATCACGCCATCGGCACCCTCGCGCTGTTGGCGCACCCGCGTTGCAGCGCTGTTGGTGTGGTGATTCTCGATGAGCAGATTCGGACGCAACTGCTGCGAAGTGGTGCAGCGCTCAGCTTGCGCGGCGCACCTGGTCGCATTCTTTCGATCACACCGTGGGGTGGCGACGCGACCGTCTCTGCCACGGGTGTGCGCTGGCCGCTTGATTCTGCAGTCCTGGTTGCTGGCAGTACGCGCGGCATTTCTAATGAGGCAACCGCCGAAGAGTCAGTTATCACGGCCCACAGCGGTGCCGTGCTGGTGAGTGAAGGGGGAGGCGCAGCATGAAGCGTTCGTGGGGCCTGATGGATCTCGTCACCGTGGCAACGATCGGTTTTGCCTCAGGCGTGCTCTTCGCTGGATGGAATCTGGTGTGGGGTGCCGCATCGCCACTCTTCGCCGCCGTACTGCCGCTGCAATACCTGCTGTTCGCTGGCACGTGGGTGATTGCGGGGCCACTCGCGGGACTCATCGTGCGACGACCAGGCGCGGCACTCGCCGGTGAGATGATCGCCGCCTCCGTCTCATTCTTGCTTGCGAGTCAGTGGTCGGTTGACGCGATCTTCTCTGGCGCGGCGCAGGGGATCGGCGCCGAGCTCGCCTTCGCCGCCGTGGCATATCGCGTCGCCGGCTGGCGCGTGGCGCTCGTCGGTGGTGCGCTTTCAGGGGTTGGCATGGCGCTGCACGATCTGCCGCTCTACTTCCCCGACGTGACCACCTCCTTCGCATCAGCGCTAGTGGCGGCGATGGTGGTGAGCGCGGCGATCATCGGTGGCTTCGGAGCGCTGCTCTTGCGCGCCGCACTTCGACGCAGCGGTGCGCTCGACCTGATCGGGTCCTAACGGCGTGCCGTCGCTCTCAATAGAGATCGCCGATCTCACCTGGCGCCCGGCCGGGTCCGATCGCCTCACGCTCGACCTGCGCGGAACGTCGATCAGCCTGTCCGCGGGCGGGCTGCTCCTTATTAGCGGCGCATCAGGTGCGGGCAAGAGCACCCTCTTGCGGGCGATCGCTGGGCTGCTCGGCACGGTACTGCCAGGAGAGCTGCGCGGAACGCTTCGGGTGGGTGGAGTTGACCTCGTCGCCGCCGCAGCAACGGAGTCGGGGATCCCGCGCGGACTGAGCGAGCGACTCGGCTTCGTGGCGGCGGGCCCCGCCCCCACCTATGCGCTCCCACTCCTTCTTGATGATGCGGCGCTCCCGCTCGAGTCGCGAGGGGTTCCCGCCGAAGAAATGCGCTCGCACATTGAGCGATCCGCGCGCGACGCCGCCGTTGACGTTGCCCTGATCGATCGCAGCCTGACCACCTTCAGTGGCGGTGAACGAGCGGCAGCAGCGGCACTCGTCGCCCTGGTCGCATCGCCTGATCTGCTGATCGCCGACGAGCCGCTCGGCGGACTTGATGCGCGATCGTCAGAGCGCTTGGCAGCAACGTTGCGCGAGAGCGGTGCGACGCGCGTGATTGCGGCACATGATCTTTCTCTGCTGGTCTCCGCAACGGCGCAGCACCTACGACTCGATGGCGGCAGGGTCGTCGCGACAGCAGCGGCAACAGCGACTGCTCTCGCGTGGAGAGAGATTCACAGCGACGACAAGGGTGGTGCACCGATCGTGCAGCTCGTGCGCGCCACAGCAGCGGACCGCACTGTAGGGCCATCCAGCCTTGCCGTGATGCGCGGCACCACAACACTGCTCACCGGCGACACGGGGAGCGGCAAGTCCACACTGCTGCATCTCGTTGCGGGGACACTCCTACTCGACGCGGGTGAACGCATCGCTGCACCCGACCTACGGATTAGATTCGCACCGCAAGACTCGGGCCTTCTTCTTGGTGCGCGACCGGCGCGCGCGCAGATCGCGCCGAGTGACGGTGCTCGCGCGGAGACGATCGCCCAGCGCCTCGACGTCACTCATCTGTTGGACGCATCACCAGGGCGACTCTCCGACGGTGAGCGTCGCCGCCTTGCGATCGTTGTGACACTTGCCGCAGCCCCAGATCTACTCCTGCTCGACGAACCGAGTGGCGGTCTTGATGATGCGCGCGTAGCGGCGCTCTGCGATGTCCTGCGCGACCGGGAGCTGCTCAGCACGAGTGCCGTACTGATCGCCACGCACGACCCACGGCTGAGTGCCTTGAGCCACCCAGATGCGCGGCCACTCCGGCATGTGCGTCACCCGGAAGAGACAGGGACCAGCGTTGAGCCGGTAGAAGGTGGCCTCGCGGCGCTCCTGCCAGCGCCAGCGGCGCGAGTCGCTGAGAGTGCTGAGCGTCTCCTCTCACCAGAGCTCGGCCGACGACTGATCGGCACAGCGAACCCACTTACGCGCCTCGGCCTCGCCCTCTTCTGGTTCGCCCTCTCGATTGCGAGCCCAGCGACGCCGGTGGCGCAGGCGGCGATCGCCCTCCCCGTGCTTGTGGTGGCGTGGGTCTCCGGCGTGCAGGTTCTCGCAACGCTGCGTCTCGCCTTGGCGCTCACGCCAGCACTCGCTGGGATTGTGCTCGCCAATCTCTTCGGCGGCGCATCAGTTGAAGAGGCGGTTGGTGCTGGCACGCGGCTCCTCGCCTTTGCCGCAGGAAGCCTCGTACTCTTGCGTCCGTTTGAGCCGTTGCGCATGGCTGACGCGTTTATTGAAAAACTTCGCGCACCATTTGCGCCAACGATGGCGCTGCTCGCCACCGCCGCGCACATTCCCACACTGCGTGATGAGGCGCGCGAACGCCGCGCAATTCGTCGACTGACTCGACGCGGCGCAGACCCGCTGCTCCTTGTGGACATGTTCGACTCCGTGATTCGCGCGGTGCCACAGCTAGCGATCGCCTTGGAGGTTCGCGGCGTACGCCTGCCTACGCGTCAGATGCCGCCAACACGTCGACGACCGTCCCGGTTTGGTCGTGCTGACCTCTTAATCCTGAGCCTCAGCGTTGGCAGTCTGCTTGTCTCCGTTGCGCGCGCCGTTGCCGAGGCTATACTCGGCGCATGAGTCCGTTTAAATCGTTCCCGCCCGTTGGTAGCGAAGCCCCTGTCTTCAGCATGCGCGACGCCGCCGGCAACGAGCACAGCACCCTCGCTGCGCGCGGTAAGTGGTTGGTCATCTACTTCTATCCGAAGGACGACACCCCAGGCTGCACCATTGAGGCCTGCGAGTTCCGCGATGCGGAGTCGGCGCTGCAGCAGGCGGGCGCACTGGTGTGGGGGGTGAGCCCCGATGACCAGTCGAGCAAGGCCGCCTTCCGCGACAAGTTCTCGCTGAACTTCCCGATCCTCTCCGACCTCGACCACCAGGTCGCCGAGGCGTACGGCGTCTGGGGCGAGAAGCAGATGATGGGGAAGAGCTTCATGAGCACCCACCGAGTCACCTTCTTGATCAACCCAGAGGGCCGCGTGGCGAAGGTTTGGGAGAGCGTCACGCCGACCGGGCATGCGGCAGAGGTGCTTGCGGAGATCATCAGCCAGAGGGGATAAAAGGCGGTGCCTTTGGGGGGACGCCGGCACCGCCTTAGGCGGCGATTCTGGCAGAGATTCACCTTCCGCACAAGAAAAAGCGACCAGATTGCAACTATCTCGTTGAGCACGCTCCACGAGAGCCCCTGCTACCCTTGACCCTGCAAGCAATGACCCACGGCAACACCGAAAGGCTCACTGTGACGCTTGAAACGCAGGACTTCCTGGTCCAGCCGGTAGACGCCTCCTGGCTCCAGTGCAATATCGAGTGCCAAGAGGCCTGCCCCGTCGGCACCAACTGCCGCGGCTACCTCAACCTCGCCGCCGAAGGTCGCTTTGAAGAGGGCTACCTCCTCTCCCGCGAACCGAATCCCATCGCCGCCATGTGTTCGTACGTCTGCTCCGCCCCATGTGAGCGCGCCTGCCGTCGCGGCGACATCGATCGACCACTCGCGATTCGCGCGATGAAGCGCTTTCTGGTGGAGTGGCACGCCGCGTCGGGCATCCCCGACGTTGCACCAGAGATCACACCACGTGCCGAGAGCGTCGCCGTGATCGGTGCCGGCCCCGCCGGTCTCTCCGTTGCGCGCGAGCTCGCCGTGAAGGGCTACCAGGTCACCGTCTATGACAGCCTCCCGTACGGCGGCGGCACGATGCTCATCGGCGTTCCCGCCTTCCGACTTCCGCGCGAAGCAATTGAGACCGACGTGCGCCTCATCGAGCGACTCGGCGTGAAGTTCGTCTACAACACCGAGGTTGGTCGCGACATCACCTTTGAGCAGTTGCAGCAGCAGTACAACGCGATTGCCATCTGCGCCGGCGCGATGAACGCCGTCGCCCTTGACGTTCCGGGCGCCGACCTGAACGGCCTCGTCTACGGCGTGGACTTCATGAAAGATGCGAACCTCGGCAAGCCACTCAGCGTTGGTAAGGATGTTGTCGTCATCGGTGGTGGTTACACCGCGATGGATTGCTCGCGCACCTCGCTCCGTCACGGCGCCGAGCGCGTCACCATCGCCTATCGCCGCACGCGATCCGAGCTTGTCGTTGATGAAGAGGAGCTCGGCGAGACGGAGCGCGAGGGTGTGCGCATGGACTTCCTCGTTTCGCCACTCGAACTGATCGGCGAGAACGGCAACATCACCGGCGTGCGCATGATCAAGAATCGTCTTGGCGAGCCAGACGCATCGGGTCGTCGCAGTCCAGTGCCAATTGAAGGTTCGGAATTCATCCTCCCCGCCGACACCGT
>JBAXLC010000067.1:0-5171 GCA_037135015.1 bacterium
GCGCAGGCAGGGGGCGCGCGGGCGGGCGCGTCCACCCCTCTGGCAGGGGGCGCGCAGCCTTGGCCGCGGCACGCTCGCGCTGCGCGCGCGTGGGCGGGCCGTACACGTCCTGCATCAGCCCGCCGCACGCGCTGTGCGCCTGGGTCGTCTTGAACTCGTCCTCGTCGCGTACGACGTGGCGCCCGCCCTGGAAGGCGCGCGCCGCGACGTCAAACGCCGTGCGCGCCGCTGTCGTGGGGCCCGCCTGCCGCCCGCGGATGCCGCTCCACCGCGCGTTGCCGTACGCGACGTACGTGGGCACGCCCAGCGTGCCGTCCTCCAGGCTGCCCGCGAGGTACGCGCTCGCGCCACGAGCGAGCGCGCGCTTGCCCAGGCGCCACGCCTGGAACTCCGCGTCCGCCCACTTGCGCTTCATGCGCTCCGCGAGGATGGCGGGGCGCGTCTCCTGCGCGACGATGGCGTACGCCACGAAGCGCGCGAGGCTCGACGTCTTCACCGACACCTCGCGCAGGCGCTCCCAGGGGCCGCCAGGCGCAGCGAGCACGGGCGCGCACCACGCGCGCGTCTCGCGCAGGCGCTCCTCCGCGTGCGTGTCGGAGCGCCACTGCTTCTGCGAGAAGCCCGTGCCGCGCAGGTGCGAGCCCGACGCGGGGCTCACGCGCCAGATGTCGCCCACGCCCGGGTCGAGGCCACGCACGACGGCGCCGTCGGGCACGCTGGCAGCGGCAGAGCGAGGGCTCAGCACCGCGCCGCCTACCTGCCTACGGCTTGTGGGGGCGCCGGGCAGCTTGTAGAGGACGGAGACGGAGACGCCGTTGGTGACGACCGTCTTGTCTAGCACCTCGCCCGCGCGCGCCCGCGCGTGTGGGCGCGCGAGCAGCTCGTCGAGGGTGCGCGTGGGCTGTGGCGTGTTGCCGCACAGAGAAGCGACACCCCTGTTGTCGAGGCACACGGCGCGCCGCCGCGGCTTGAACACGGGCACGATGGCGTAGAGGCGCGGGTACCAGGCGCGCCCGCGGAAGGGAGCCCGCGCGGCGGCCTCACTAGAGGCAGTGGCCGCCGCGTCCCAGTCGCCCTCGTCCGCCTCCCAGTCCACGGCGTCCTCCTCCGTGTCATCGTCCTCGTCGCCCCCCTCGTCGCCCGCGCCCTCGTCCTCGTCCTCGGGCTGGACCCACTCGGAGGGCTCTATCTCGCGCACCTCGCCCAGGGACGCGCCCGTGTCGTCCACTGTGCTCCACGAGGACGCGAACGCACCGGACGCGAGCTCGTCCTCGATCCACGCCTCGCGCTCCTCGAGCAGGTGCGACAGGTACACGACGCCCCTGCGCGGGTCGACGTTCAGCCGCGCCGCAAAGTGCGCCCACGTGCCCGCGCCTCCGCTCGCCTCCACCCTGCCGAGCTCAGCCCGCGCTGCTGTGAGGCGCGCCGCGAGGGGCGGGCCCGCCTCCCCTGCGCGAAAGGGCGGGGGCTCCACAAAGGGGGGGGGGGTGGAAGGCGGAGGGGCTGCCGACGTGGGCACATCGCCCCACAGCCCCGCGCAGGGGCGCGCCACGAGGGCGTCGATGGCCAGATCCCTCGTGGAGAACGTGATGGCACAGACTGTCGAGTATCGGAAGGCAAGCTGAGCAATGGCAGAGCCTCGCAGGACGCCGTCGGCCTTGCGGCACGGCCTCTTCTCACGCCACGCGCGCCTGGAGTGGTCGCCGCAGGTCCAGAGCCTCGGTGACGCACTCCTCGGGGCGTCCCCCCGCCAGCCGCAGGTGATCGAAGCGGCGCGGGAGGCCGCCGAGGCTATCCTTTGGCTGAGGCAAATTCAGCAGTGGCGGCTCGCAATGCTTGAGCGCGCCGCCCTCTTCTACGCGAACCAGACGGCGGCCGAGCGAGACCCGGCGCTGCGGCTGTCCGAAATGGTGAAGGGCGCGGCCGCGAGCGACTGCGCGGCCCTGCGGGACGATGTTTGCGCCGCGCACGACCGGGCGTGGCTCGTGGATCTCGCGCCCGCCGGCGACTACTTCATCCACCAGAAGGTTGCCGAGCACGCGACCGAACTTCGCCGCCTCGCAGACTACGAGCGGCGCGCCCACTCGCGCCGCCGGAAGGCATTGCGCCGCCTCGACTACGAGAGGGTAGAGGCGGAGCGTCGTCGCGTGACGGCGGAGGCGGCTAGGATGTTTGATCCCGGGGTTTGATGGTGCAATCTTCAGTCTGGAATGGAAGGAGGCACTATGGGCCAGGTTCTTCATGGAAGCGCCACAACGACTGAGGCGGTCCGTCGAGCAATACAGAATAGTCAAGAGAGCCTGGGGGCTTTCCAATCGCTATGGGATCAACCAGAAGACCGTTGCCAAGTGGAAGAAGCGGACCTCGGTCGCAGACCTGCCAACGGGCCCGAAAGCACCAGCTTCGACGGTGCTTTCGATTGAGGAGGAGGCGGTCATTGTCGCCTTTCGGCGTCATACACTGCTGCCCCTCGACGACTGCCTCTACTCGCTGCAGCCAACAATCCCGCACCTGACACGATCTTCACTGCATCGCTGCCTGCAGCGCCACGGTATCTCGAGGTTGCCTGAGGTGGAGGGCAATAAAGTCGACAAGAAGAAGTTCAAGACCTACCCGATCGGCTACTTCCACATCGACATTGCCGAGGTCCAGACCGCGGAAGGCAAGCTATATCTCTATGTCGCTATTGATCGGACCAGCAAGTTCGCCTTCGTGCAGCTGGTCAGCAAGACCGGAAGGACTTCCGCATCCGCATTCCTCGTGGCGCTGATCGCAGCCGTTCCCTACAAAATCCATACCGTTCTCACCGACAACGGCATTCAGTTTACCTTTCCACCTCGTTACGCCGATGGCCCCACTGCCCGCTACATGACGCACATGTTCGACATGCGCTGCCGCGAGAACGGCATTGAGCATCGTCTCAGCAAGATTAAGCACCCGTGGACCAACGGCCAGGTCGAGAGGATGAACCGCACCATCAAGGAAGCCACCGTGAAACGTTTTCACTACGAGAGCCACCTACAGCTCGAGAAGCATCTTGCTGACTTCATCAACGCCTACAATTTCGGCAGGCGGCTAAAGTCCTTAAGGGGGCTCACGCCCTATGAGTACATTTGCAAAATCTGGACAAATGAACCCGAACGATTCAGGATAAATCCAATCCATCAAATGCCGGGACTAAACAGTCTGGAAGTCCCAGACATTCGAGGTGCTGCAAAGTCAGGGCAAGTCCGGGATACCGTATGCGCTCCAGGCACGCCCCAGACATCTCAAGCGATCTCCCGAGGGATCGGCGTTCCCGAGCGGGAATATTTCGGACCTTGGATTTGGTTCGGAAATCAAGTTTTCCCGATCGGGACATTTTCATTGACATGCTATGGGCTTTCAGGATACTTTCCCGTTCGGTAAATATCATGGCCAGACGTAACCTCAACCCTGCCGAAATTGGCGACATTGTCCGAACCACCCGCAGAGCCGCCAGCCTGCGGCAGGACGAACTTGCCGGCGCCGCAGGCGTCGGCCTGCGCTTCATCGTCGATCTCGAAGCGGGAAAGCCGACCGCGCAAATGGGCAAGGTACTCCAAGTCCTGGCCGCACTCGGTTGTTCAATTGATATCACGCCGCCACCTGAACCCAAAGGATCGGGGAAGGCATGACGCGCACCTTGGATGTCTGGTGGGACCGGCGCCTTGTCGGGCAACTGACACAGAACGAGCACGGTGAACTGGGCTTTGCCTACGCTCCTGAGTGGGTCAGCGATGACAAGGCTCAACCCTTGTCGGCCTCGCTGCCAAAGCGGGCGGAGCCGTTTAAGCGCCGCGAGTGCCGCCCATTCTTTGGTGGTCTGCTGCCAGAAGAAGGTCAGCGCGACGCCGCCGCACAGGCGCTCGGCGTTTCTCGCAGCAACGATTTCGCCCTTCTCGATCGCCTTGGCGGCGATGTTGCGGGCGCGCTCCAGCTCTTGCCCCCCGGCGAAACTCCGAGCGTTCCCCTACTCGATCAGCCCTCGGCCCCGCTCGATGATGCAGGCTTGATACGGGTTCTGGATGCGCTGCCCCTGCGCCCACTGCTCGCGGGCGAGGACGGGCTCCGCCTCTCTCTCGCTGGTGCCCAATCGAAAGTGCCGGTGGTTCTGGTAGATGGAAAAGTAGCATTGCCGGCGCCGGGCCAGCCCACGACGCATATCCTCAAGCCACCGATCACGCGTTTCAAGGCTACGACAGAGAACGAGGCCTTCGTGATGCGCCTGGCCGCCGCAATCGGCCTCGATGTAGCATCCGTCGAACCACGTGTGGTCCGAAATCGAACGTTTCTGCTGGTCCAACGTTATGACCGCGCCATTGACGGCGATGGACATGTACACCGCATCCATCAGGAGGATTTCTGCCAGGCGCTCGGCGTGCCGCCCGAGACCAAGTACGCCAGCGAGGGCGGCCCTGCCTTCAAGGACTGCTTCGCGCTTCTCCGCCGCATCGCTGCCAGACCTGCCGTCGATGTCCTCAAGCTTCTCGATGCAGCAATATTCAATGTGATCGCCGGGAACGCCGACGCACACGGCAAAAACTTCTCCATACTCTACGATGACGACGGCCCGCGGCTCGCCCCGCTCTACGATCTGATCGCGACTGTCGCCTATCCCGATCTCTCGTCAAAGTTCGCAATGCAAATTGGAAAACGCGCAAAACTTTCTGAACTCGATGACAAGGGCTGGACCACATTCGCCGCAGACGCTGGGATCGGCTTGCCCCTCGTCCGGAGACGGGTCGCGGAGATGAGTGAACGCGCAATCTTACAAGCAAATGTTGCTGCTGCTGATCTCGTTCGGCCCGGTCTCGACGACAAGGCGCTATTGCAGTTCGCCGAAATGGTTGTCGACCGTGCAGAGCGCTGCGCGCATTCGACCAGAGGCAATGGGCTTCCCACCAGCCGGTGAACAATCCCGCTGAGCAATGCAGGCGATGAACGCGATCGTTCTGCCCCAGCCAGGACCTCAACTCGGCGGCAAAGGCGGGGTCGCTGCCGTCCTTCAGAGCGATGCCGCACATGCACGAACATTCAGACCGGACCGCTCGCTGGGGGCCGATCAGCGCTTTACAGCCTGCCTCAACTGGCCAGAAGAGCCTTCTGAACCGCCTTCGGCGCACGCTGGATGACGACTAGATAGGCCCGCG
>JBAXLC010000068.1:0-5126 GCA_037135015.1 bacterium
GCCATCGAGAGCATCAACGATCTCCTGAAAGCCAGAGAAGTTCACCATGAGCGAGTAGTCGATCTTCATGCCGTAGAAGTTGCCGAGCATTTCGCGCAGGGCAGGCATTGGGCCATCAGGGAAGACATCTGGGTGGCGGCTTGCCGACGCGTAATACGAGTTGATTTTGTTGCCGTACGCGGTTCCGTAGATCTGCTGGGCGCTCGCGGGAACTGGGAAATCAACCGTATCGCGCGGAATGCTGAACATTGTGACGGTGCCGTTGACTGGATCAACACTGGCGACAATCAGGGTGTCGGTGTTGAAGGAGGCGCTGTTGCCGCGCTGGTCAATCCCGACAAGGAGGACGTTCAGGCGCTCCTTCCCATCCCAGCGTGGCGCAGGGGTTGCACCGGGCGTCTCGGTTCCAGAGGAGAAGATGCCACCGACAAGATCTGATGCCGTGGCGACGTAGCCGCCCAGGATGAGGTGGAGCGACAGAGCGGCAACGAGCGAGAGGGCGAGGCCGGCAAACGAGGTGCCGATGGCGCGAAGCCCACTCTCGCGTCGCACGGCTCCGCGCCACGCGTCAGCGGCTGCCACTCCGCGCCAGACCGCGAGCAGGATGTTGAGGATGCCAGCCGCACTCAGTCCGAAGGGTGTGATGAGGAGGCCCACGAGGCCTGGCAGCCCATCGGCGGCGACGATGCCGCCGACGAGGGCGAGGAGGAGGGTGGGCGGTGCGAGAAAGAGGAGTGCCGCGCGCCAGCGCCGCTCATAGAGGTGCCCGAACCCTGGGACCAGGAGCGAAAAGACAGCTGCGGCGAAGGCTGAGCGTTGCGGAGTCTCAGAGGGTTGGCTCATAACGGGAACCATACCGCCTTGCGGAGAAGGGGGGTGCCCCCCGTTTGCCATGTCGGGGGTGGCGTGGCACGCTCCTCTCAATGTTCAACCCTGTCGATTCGAAGCCTGACCTGATCAGCCTGGAGCACCAGATGCTGGCGCGTTGGCGTGCCGAGGGAACCTTTGAGCGTCTCCGCACCCAAACGGCCGGTGGCGAGCCCTGGTCCTTCCTTGATGGTCCAATCACCGCGAACAATCCGATGGGTGTTCATCACGCCTGGGGCCGCACCTATAAGGATCTCTTCCAGCGCTTCCGTGCGTCGCTTGGGCATGAGCTCCGCTGGCAGCAGGGGTTCGACTGCCAGGGCCTCTGGGTCGAGGTCAACGTTGAGAAGGAGCTCGGACTCACCTCAAAGCGACAGATTGAGGAGCGCGGCCTGGCGGAGTTCATTCGCCTCTGCAAGCAGCGTGTGCTCACCTATGCCGCGCGACAGACCGAGCAGTCGATCCGACTCGGCATGTGGATGGATTGGAATGACCCAGCGGATCTCCTACGCCTGCGCGATGCACTGAGCGCCGCGCCAGAGCAAGAGATTGCGATTGCTGGTGTTGCTGGTGAGGTCCGCGGTACGCCAGAGAGTCTCATCGGACAACTCGGTTCGCCCGAGGTCGGTGGCTCGTACTTCACCTTCTCAGATGAGAACAACGATTTGATCTGGAGCTTCCTCGCCGAATGCAACCGCCGCGGCTGGCTGTATAAGGGGAGCGACAGCATGCCGTGGTGCACGCGCTGTGGCACCGGCATCAGCCAGCATGAGATGACCGAGGGGTATGCCGATCGCGATGACCCATCGGCCTACTTCGGATTTCCGCTTGTTGATCGGCCTGGTGAGGAACTTCTGGCCTGGACGACAACGCCGTGGACGATTCCGGCCAACGTGGCTGCGGCGGTCAATCCGACACTCTCGTATGAACTGGTGGAGTTCGACGGACGCAAGATGTGGATTGGCGCCACGCGCCGCGTCGCCGCACTCGGTGGTGGCGCCCCCCGCGCGAAGGTGCTTGAGACCAAGCAGGGGAGCGAGCTCGTGGGATGGCGCTATCGCGCCACGTTCGACGCCGCCCCAGCCGTAGCCGCAGCACTCGGCGCCGATGGTGCCGCGCACCGCGTGATCTCGTGGAGTGATGTTGGGGCAGAGGAGGGGACGAGCATTGTGCACATTGCCCCTGCCTGCGGCAGCGAGGACCATGCCCTGTGCATCACCGAAGGCCTGCCGATGATTGCGCCAATTGACGAGAGCGGTACCTACCTCGAAGGTTTTAATGAACTTTCGGGTAAAGACTGGCTCGTTGTTGCTGATCTTGTCTTTGCCGCGCTGGAGCAGAGCGGCAGTCTCTTGCGTCGCGAGAAGATCACGCACCGCTATCCGCACTGTTGGCGCTGCGCAACGCCGCTCGCCTTCCGACTCGTGGATGAGTGGTTTATCAGCATGGGCGCCACCTACGAGAAGCCACGCGAGCAGCTGAGCGCCGCGGAGAAGGCGGGGAGCCTGCGCTATCAGATCATGGATGTCGTTGACAACATTTCGTGGCTCCCTTCGTTCGGACACGATCGCGAGCTTGACTGGCT
Source organism: bacterium (assembly GCA_037135015.1). GTDB lineage: Bacteria > Chloroflexota > Limnocylindria > Limnocylindrales > Limnocylindraceae > Limnocylindrus. Next base: position 2,453 of record JBAXLC010000068.1, read on the forward strand.
CCGCAATATGAGCGACTGGATGATTTCAAAGAAGCGCTATTGGGGACTCGCACTGCCAATCTACGAATGTGAAGGGTGCGGTGCCGTAGAGGTGCTCGGGTCACGCGCGGAGCTTGAGGGTCGCGCGGTTGCAGGGCTGGATGCCCTGGCCGGGCATAGCCCGCACCGCCCGTACATCGATGAGGTTCGCATCGCTTGCACCAAGTGCGGCGGCGAGGTGCAGCGCGTCCCCGACGTTGGGAATCCGTGGCTCGATGCCGGCATTGTTTCGCTGTCAACGATGCGCTATCGCAGCGATCCCGAGTACTGGAAGCGCTGGTTCCCCGCAGACCTGATTACGGAGAGTTTCCCTGGCCAGTTCCGCAACTGGTTCTATTCGCTGCTCGCCATGTCAACGGTGATGGTTGGGAGCGAGCCAACGAAGACCGTGTTCGGCTACGGACTCGTCTTTGCGGAAGATGGTCGGCAGATGCACAAGAGCTGGGGCAACTCCATTGAATTCGATGAGGCGGCCGATCGCATGGGCGCCGACGTGATGCGCTGGCTCTTCGCCGGCTCGCGCCCAGAAGAGAATGTGCACTTCGGCTGGAACGGCGCGGATGAGGCACGCCGCAAGCTCCTCGTGCTCTGGAACGTCTATGCCTTCCACATTGGCTACGCAAACAGCGCTAACTGGCGCCCTGGCGGCGAAGCGAGCCCGGTGGCCGAGAGGGGCGCCATGGACCGCTGGATCCTGAGCCGCACCGCTGATCTCGTCTCGACGGTGGATGGGGCACTTCGGGGCTACGACGCCCAGTCGGCCGTCACACGCTTAGAGGTAGCCATTGACGAGCTCTCCACCTGGTACCTCCGTCGCTCTCGCGAGCGCTTTGATCTCTCCGCGCCTGAGGCGGACCGAAGCGATGCCTTCACCACCCTGCATGAGGCGCTCGTCACCCTGCTGCAGGCGGCATCGTCAATTGCTCCAATGCTGACCGACGCCATCTATACCAACCTTGTGGCCGATGGTGCGACCAGCAGCATTCATCTGCAGCCGTGGCCGCGCGAACGCGTGCAGGACTGGCGTGACCAGGCCCTTGAGGATTCAATGAGTCGAGTGATTCGCGCCGCCGAGCTGGGGCGCTCTGTGCGCAGCGCCGCCGCGATCCGTACACGTCAACCACTCGCACTCGCTCGCGTCGTCTTCGGTGGCGAAACCCCACACGCTGAACTGCTCGAGATCCTTGCCGACGAACTCAACGTCAAGCGAGTGGAGCCGGTTACCGATGCCTCCGGTCTCTTTGAGCGCAAGGTAAAAGTGCTCCTGCCGAAGGTGGGGAAGCGACTCGGCGACAAGTTGCAGGCGGTGCTCGCCGCAGCGCGCTCTGGCGACGTCGAGTTCCTCGATGGTGGCGCCGTCCGCATTGTGGGCCTTGACTTTGCGCCAGACGAGATCGAGACCCAGGCAATCCCACGCGAAGGAGGCTTCGTTGCGGAAGGGGATGGTCTCGTCGTTGAGCTTGAGACCGCTCTGACGCCAGAACTTGTCGCAGAGGGTGATGTCCGTGAACTCTCCCGCGCGGTGCAGGACCTGCGAAAGCGTGCTGGGTTGCAGATCGGTGATCCGATCAGCCTGTATCTGCCGGAATCAGCGAGATCGCTTGCCCCATACACAGAGCAGCTCACGCAGAGTGTCGGTGCGCGCTCAATTGAGTTTGGTGCCACGGCCGGTGAGGTGACGGATCAGATTGAGCTCTCCTTCGGCGAAACGGCCTTCTCGTTCCGTCGGTCTGCCGGATGAGGCGGGCCACACTCGCACTCATTGCACTCGCACTCATCGCAGCGGATCGAGGATCAAAGATGCTGGTAGACGGCGCGGACCTGGGGATGCCCCAACAGTTGATCGGTTCGTTCGTGCAGATCATCCGCGGCGAGAATCGCGGTGGCCTCTTCGGTATCGTGCAGGGGAGTGCTCCGCTCCTCGCCGCCCTTAGTATCGGCGTCATCCTTGCGCTGGTGATCTTCCACGAGCGTGAGCGGCTTCCTCAGGTTACACCCGTGACGGTTGGGGTTGGGCTGCTCATTGGTGGCGCGATTGGCAACCTCATTGACCGTTTGGTATTCGGTTATGTGCTTGATTTCATTGATGTTGGAGTAGGGAGCCTACGATTTTGGACCTTCAACATCGCAGACGCAGGGATCAGCTTCGGCATTGTGATCTTGCTCGTCGATACCTTGTGGCGTTCCCGTAGTACGGTTCGCACATGAGTGAGGCACGTGAACTAGATCTGCCGATTCCACCAGAGGCGGCGCGGCAGCGTGCGGACCGATTTGTGGCAGACCGGAGCGGACTCTCTCGCTCGTTTGTCCAGCGGCTCATCTCCGAAGGCCATCTGACCATGGGGGGCCTCATCGTGCGTGCCAGCGCCACGCTCGTTGCGGGGCAGACACTGCACCTCGTGATTCCGCCCGTGAGCGAGACGACGCTCCTCGCCGAAGATATTCCACTCACCGTGGTCTACGAAGACGAGGACATCGTGGTGGTGAATAAGCCTGCTGGACTCGTGGTGCATCCCGCACCAGGCCATGCAACCGGAACGCTCGTGAATGCACTGCTGCATCATGTGGAAGAGTTGCCAGGGATCGCCGGCGTTGCTCGTCCTGGACTCGTGCATCGACTCGACAAAGACACCAG
>JBAXLC010000069.1:0-5111 GCA_037135015.1 bacterium
TTCGCGTGATCACCGATAGCGCCGCGCAGTACGACGACACGCGACGCACGCCGAAGCTCGGCGGCTGGCCCGCAGCCGACGCGCAGATCGGCGACACCCGTATTGAGAGTGCCGGCCGAGTGACCACGCTGGTGAATCACCTCGGCATCTCCGCCTGTGACTTGGCGTACGCCGAACTACTCCTTGATCTTGCCGAGAAGCAGAACGTTGGAACGCTGCTCGCGCGATGAGTCGACCTATGCCGCACTTGCGCGTTGATGCCCCGCCCGCCGCATCGGGCGCCGCCGTTGAGGTGCTCGACTACCACACGGCAGGAGAGCCCTTCCGTATCATCGTGCGCGGCTACCCAGCACTTGCCGGCACGAACATTCTGGAGCGACGCCGCTCTGCACTGCAGCAGCACGATCATCTGCGCAAGATGCTGATGTGGGAGCCACGTGGTCATGCCGACATGTACGGCGGCATTCTCGTGCCGCCCGATCACGACGAAGCACAGGTCGGTGTGCTCTTCATGCACAACGAGGGCTACTCCACCATGTGCGGCCACGGCACCATTGCACTCGCGACGGCGCTGGTTGAGAGCGGAGCCATTGAAGCAACTGGTGTAGCAACACCAATTGGTATTGATGCACCGTGCGGCTTGGTGCGCGCCGTTGCGCATGTGCACTCAGATGAGCTCGCTGCGGCGCGTGCAGCGAAGCGCACACCACGCGTGCACGAGGTGACCTTCGAGAATGTGCCGTCGTTCGCTGCGGCGCTCGACGTTGCCATCGATGTTCCCCGCTACGGATCGCTCACCGTTGACGTTGGTTACGGCGGCGCCTTCTATGCACTCATCGATGCGACACAGCTTGGCATCGAGATGCGTGCCGAGAGCGCCGCGGCACTCGCAGCAGCTGGCCGAGCGATTACCAACGCCGGTCGCGCCGCGCTACGCACGGGTGGCGCACTTGCAACTGCACTCGGCGTTGCCCACCCCGAAGAGGACGACCTTTCGTTCCTCTACGGCACGATCATTTCAGGACCGCCAGAGGATGCTGCCCATCACTCACGCAACCTCTGCCTCTTTGCGGAAGGGGAGGTCGATCGATCACCGACCGGTTCCGGCGTGTCGGCCCGACTCGCCGTACTGCATGCACGCGGTGCCGTTGCAGCAGGGCAGGAGATTGCAATTGAATCAATTCTCGGTCGCGAGTCGGTTTTTCACGGCCGTGTCGCCCGCACCGAAACCTGGGCAGGACGTAACGCCGTAATCCCCGAAGTGCGTGGTTCGGCGCATATGACGGGGAGCGCCCGCTTCGTGCTTGACGACAACGATCCGATCGGTCGCGGCTTCCTCGTCGCGCGATAGATCATGAGTTTGCTGCGCACGCTCCTCGTGGTGAATCCTGCGGCTGGCGCCGGTCGCGCCGGGCGCGTCCTCTCCCGTGTGCTCGAAGAGCTGAAGCCGTGGGGTGAGTTCGAGATTGCCGTCACACGCGCCGGTGAGGATCGCCCAGCGGAGCGCATCGTGCGCGAGGCGGTGGCGAGCGGCGTGACACGGATTGCCGTCCTTGGTGGTGACGGTACCGCGAGTCAGGCACTCAACGGCCTACGCCAATCCGACGGCAGCGTTGCGAACGTACAACTGGGCCTGATCCCCGCAGGAACCGGGCGCGACTTTGCGCGCACGATCGGCATCTCGCGTAAGCCCGTTGAGGCTGCTCACCACTTGGCGCACGGTGCTACCGCTCGCACCATTGATATTGGCCAGATTGAGCTCAGTGACGGGGGCATTCGCCTCTTCCTGAACATCGCCTCATTCGGCGTTACCGCGCGAATCGCTCACGCCCTTGAGGAGTACCCACAGTTGAAGCGCCATGCGGGCGCCTTGGCCTTTGGTCTTGCCACCGTACGCGCGGGCCTGAGCTACGCCCCCGATCTCGTGGAGGCGCGCGTGGACACGCACGCGCCAGAGAGTGGACCGGTCGCCGCGATGGCGATCGCGAATGGCGCCTGGTTCGGCGGCGGCATGCACGTTGCGCCGACAGCGCGGATTGACGACGGCCGCTTTGAGGTCGTGCGCTTCGGCGATATCGCCCGCAGCGACTTCGTGGTCAGCCTGCCACTCGTTTATAAGGGAACGCACTACGCGCACCCGAAGGTGACCGTCTCCCAGGGAGCCGACGTCTTCGCCGCACCTGCAGGTGGCCCAGATGCGCGCGCCGTAGAGATTGAGGCCGACGGCGAGATCGTGGGGCGTCTCCCCGCACGCTTCACCGTGCGTCTTGCTGCGGTGACGCTCCTCACCTAGACTCCGCGCATGGCATCAGCAGCAACGCGTTGGATCGGACTCGCCTGCCTCGCACTGGGGCTGGCGATGATTATCGTCGACACCTCCATCGTCAACGTCGCCATCCCACGCATCATCACCGACCTGAAGATCACCCCGAGCGCCGCTGAGTGGGTGAACAGCAGCTACGCACTCGTCTTCGCTGCGGCGCTCATTACCCTCAGTCGCATTGGCGACATTGTTGGCCAGCGACGGCTCTACATCGCCGGCACCACCGTGTTTGCTAGCGCTTCTCTGCTTGCCGCACTGGCACCAACCGGCGAGCTGCTGATTGGCGCGCGACTCCTGCAGGGCCTCGGCGGCGCGGCGATGGCGCCATCAACACAGAGCATCGTCAACGCCACCTTCCGCGGCAAGGATCGCGCCATTGCGTTTGCGGTCTACGGCTCCGTCATTGGCGGTATGGCCGCGCTCGGCCCCGTCATCGGTGGATGGCTCACCACCAACGCCTCGTGGCGTTGGGCGTTCGGCGTCAACTTGCCGATCGCCATCGTCGCGATCGTCGGCACCATTCTCACCGTTGCCGAAACGCGCACCGAGCAAAAGAGCAAGGGCTTCGACATTGGTGGCGTGGTCCTGATTACACTCGGCCTCTCTGGCATCGTCTTCGGGTTGATTGAGGGCTACACCTACGGTTGGTGGGCGCCATCGACAACCTTCAGCAGCGACGCTGCGTGGGCCTGGTGGCCAATTGCCGCCGTCTCTGTTGTGCCGGTGGCACTCGCACTTGGCTCCGTGTCACTCGTGCTCTTTGCGCTCTACCAGCGCGCTCGACTCCGCGCCAAGAAGACGGTACTCATCGACTTCACCCTCTTCGACATCCCAACATTCCGCTACGGCAACATCGCCGGCTCCATCGTCTCGCTTGGTGAGTTTGGGGTGCTCTTTGCAATCCCACTCTTCCTCGCGGCGGTGCAGCGGTACAGTGCCTTTGAGACTGGCCTCTGCTTTGTGCCACTCGCACTTGGCTCATTCATCGCTGCGCCAATGGCCCCGTCACTCACCAAGAAGTGGGGGGCGCGCCGCGTCGTAACACTCGGTATGTTCCTTGAAGCCGTTGGTATCGGCACGATCGCGTTGCTGATCTCCCCAGAGTCAACCGGCCTGCAGCTCATGATTCCGTTCCTGGTCTACGGCATCGGTGTCGGCTTCGCCACGGCGCAGCTGGCGAACGTCACGCTGGCTGAGGTCGACATTCCACGTGCTGGCATTGCGTCGGGGACCAACTCCACGACACGACAGATCGGCTCTGCACTCGGCATCGCGATTATTGGGACGACGCTCTTCACGCTGATCGGTGAGCAGTCACGCAGTGCCCTCGAGAAGCTTCCAGAGCTTGCCGCGGCACCACCTGCCGCCATCGACGGCATCGTCGAGGCGATGAAGGCCTCTGCCGGCCAGGCACTTCCGTTCATTGCTGGCAACCCGATGCTCGCCGCCATCCCAGGCCTCGGCGAGAAGGTGACCGCCGCCCTCAGCCAGGCCTTCGCTGATGCGGCACGTGGCGCCGGAATCGTCGCCTTCATCTTTGTCTGCCTCGGTCTCGCCGCCAGCCTGGCGCTCCCCAAGGAGAAGCCACTCAAGAAGTAGCGTGCGCCGCGACGGGGCTACCCAGAGCCCTATCCAGCGTGCATACTCCCTATCCAGCCCCCCATGGGGCACCCGCCTGGGAGTAGGAGGCACGAGATGGACGCAACGGAGATCCTGAAGAGCAACGCTGTCGCGGCCGCCGCCGCTGAAGCTGCTTGGGTAAATCCGCGCGATCCGGCCAAGGCCGTTGGCGCCGATGGCCTGCCACTCCGCAGCCGCCGCGCACCAAAGTGGGGCGATGTGCCGAACGAGCAGTGGGACGACTGGCGCTGGCAGCTCAGCAACCGCGTCAACTCGCTCGAAGAGATCGGCGAGATCCTTGAACTCACCGACGACGAGCGCGAAGGCCTCTCCGCCGAAGGGAAGTTCCGCGTCGACATCACCCCGTACTTCATTAGCCTGATCGACCCGAAGGATCCGAACGATCCGATCCGCCGCCAGGTGATTCCGGTCGGCTCCGAACAGCAGGCCTTCACCGCCATGATGGAAGACTCGCTCGGCGAGGATCGCCACTCGCCAGTGCCAGGACTGGTGCACCGTTACCCCGATCGCGTGCTGATGCTCGTCACCACGCAGTGCGCCTCGTACTGTCGTTATTGCACACGCTCGCGCATCGTGGGCGACCCAACGCAGAACTTCAACAGCAAGGATCACGAGGCACAGCTCGACTACCTGCGCCGCACCCCACAGGTGCGCGACGTACTGATCAGCGGTGGCGACGGGCTCACCCTTGCACCAAAGCTCTTCGAGAAGATCCTGCGCGGCCTGCGCGACATTCCACATATCGAAATCATTCGTATCGGCTCACGCGTGCCGGTCTTCATGCCGCAGCGCATCGACGACGAGCTCTGCGAGATGCTCGCCAAGTACCACCCACTCTGGATGAACCTGCACTTCAATCACGCGCAGGAGATCACGCCAGAAGTCTCACGCGCCGTAGACAAGCTCACGCGCGCCGGCATCCCTGTTGGTAATCAGTCGGTGTTGCTCGCGGGCGTGAACGACTGCGTGCACATCATGCGCAAGTTGGTGCACAAGCTCGTCGAGAATCGCATTCGCCCGTACTACATCTATCAGTGCGATCTCGTTGAAGGTTCGGGCCACTTCCGTACACCAGTTGGTAAGGGGCTCGAGATCATCGAGGGTCTGCGCGGCCACACCAGCGGCTACGCGGTGCCAACCTACGTCA
>JBAXLC010000070.1:0-5103 GCA_037135015.1 bacterium
GGCCCTGAGTCGGAGCAGCACGGCATCGCCGAGGCGATCGCGGCTGCCATCAGCAAGATGACTGAACTGCGCACGCCAATCGTGACCGTGGTGACGGGCGAGGGCGGCTCAGGCGGCGCACTCGCGATTGCCGCAGCCGATCGTGTTTTCGCCTTCGAACACGCCTACTACTCGGTGATCAGCCCCGAGGGGTGCGCCGCGATCCTGTTCCGCACCTCCGAGAAGGCCCCCGCTGCGGCGCGCGCGCTGCGCATCACCGCACCTGAGCAGGTTGCCCTCGGCGTGGTCGACGGCATCATCGCCGAACCCGAGACGCTCTCCGCCGAATCCACCGTCACCCTGGCTCGCGCCATGTGGGAGAAGGTCTCGGCAACATTCGATGAGTTGGAATCGATGAGCGATCTGAACGCGCTGCTCGATGCCCGCTACGCGCGCTATCGCGCCTTCGGTGCGTTTGATGAGGCTGCCCTAACGAAGAAGGGTCTTGTTGGCACGATTCGTTCCATCTTCGGCATGGATCGCGACAAGGTGCCTGCCGGCATCAACGACGAGTGGCTCGATGAGATCGAGCGCAATAGTGCGGGGGCGTAGCTGATGCCACACAACACGGAACGACTCGGCGACCTGATCGACTCTCTCGTTCCCGTGCTCGTTGAGCGACTGCACGAGACCGGTCTCGGCGAGATTGAGATTGAGCGCGATGGCGCCATCGTGCGTGTGCGCGCCGAAGATCTCGGTGCGGCAGTTGCCTCCGCACCGGCGCCAGCCGCTTCGCGTGGGGGAACGCCCGCTGCCGCTGCTGCGGCACCAAGTGCCGCCGACGACCGACGCCATCCGGTGCGCTCTGCCGCTGTGGGCTTTGTGAAGCTCGCCCCCGACATTCACGTGGGCGGCAAGGTCGCCAAGGGGTCACTCGTGGCCACGGTTGATGTGCTCGGTGTTGCCGTCGAGGTGCGTGCCGATCATGGTGGCATCGTCGCCAAGCTGCGCTGCGCCTCTGGCGATCCTGTGGAGTACGGCCAGGAGCTCTTCCTGCTTGAATCAGTCGGCGAGGGGAAGCTGTGATCAAGCGCGTGCTGATTGCCAACCGCGGTGAGATTGCGCTGCGCATCTTGCGTGCCTGCCGCCAGCTCGGCATTGAGGCGGTCGTCGCCTATAGCGAGGCCGACCGCGAGTCGCGTGCCGTGCTCGTTGCCGACGAGGCGATCTGTATTGGGCCCGCCGACGCCAAGCGCAGCTACCTCTCTGCCCCTGCGGTGATCTCGGCAGCGCTCGCCACCGGCTGCGACGCCATTCATCCGGGGTACGGCTTCCTCTCCGAGAACGCCTCGTTCGCCGAGGCGGCCGCCGCGCACGGACTCACCTTTATCGGCCCATCTGCCGAGGTACTCGAGCGCTTTGAGAGCAAGGCGGGGGTGCGCGCACTGCTGGCGAAGCACGGCCTGCCAACGATTCCTGGCTCCGACGGCGTCGTTGCCGACGAGGCGGCGGCGGCGAAAGCCGCGGCGAAGATTGGCTATCCGGTCATCTTGAAAGCCTCTGCCGGCGGCGGAGGACGCGGCATGCGCGTCATTCAGAACGCCGACGACTTGGCGCAGCTCTTCTCGCTCTGCACCCAAGAGGCGCAGGCAGCGTTCGGCGACGGTTCGCTCTACCTCGAGAAATATCTGGTCGACACACACCACGTCGAGGTGCAGATCGCCGTCGACAAGGCGGGTACCGCGTTGCACTTCGGTGAGCGCGACTGCTCCGTGCAGCGACGACATCAGAAGCTCGTCGAAGAGTCGCCATCGACGGCGCTCACCCCAAAGGTGCGCGAAGAGTTCTTGGCGCGCGCCGCGAAGGCGATTGGCGCCGCGGGGTATCGCAACCTCGGCACCCTCGAGTTCTTGGTCGGCCCCGGCGGGAAGCCGTACTTCATCGAGATCAACTGCCGCATTCAGGTCGAGCATCCGGTCACCGAGATGGTGACGGGCGTCGATCTGGTCGCGCTGCAGATTCGCCTCGCCGCCGGTGAGCTGATGCCGATGACGCAGGCCGAGGTGGAGCGCCGCGGACACGCGATCGAGTTCCGCCTTACCGCCGAAGATCCAGTCCACGAATTCCGTCCGCAGGCGGGCGAGATCACAACCTTCCGATCACCGAGCGGCCCATGGGTGCGCTTCGACTCGCATCTCTATGCGGGCTACGAGGTGCCGCCGTATTACGACAGCCTGCTCGCCAAGTTGATCGTGTGGGGGAACACGCGCGAAGAGGCGATCGCGCGATCACGCGCGGCGCTGCGCGAGGTGGAGATTGGCGGCGTGGAGACCACGCGCGATTTCTTCCTTGGCCTTCTTGAGACTCCATCGTTCTTGAACGGCACCGCCACCACTGGCATGCTCGACGCGATCGGCACCGCCGATATCTTGGCCGCCGCGCCGAAGGCACGCGCATGAGCGCACCACTGCTCGACCAGGCCGAGATTGAGGCGCTGATCCCGCACCGTGCGCCATTCCTGCTGCTCGATCGCATCGTGTCGGAAGACCGCTCGACGCAGACACTAATTGCAGAGCTCGACGTACGACCCGACGCCTTCTGGACTCCTGGTCACTTCCCTGGCATGCCAATCATGCCCGGCGTGCTGCAGGTCGAGGCGCTCGCCCAGGCGATGAGCGTCTACGTTGCCCGCACCGAAGGGTTCGGCAATCGACTTGGTGTGTTCGCAAAGATTGAGGAGTGCCGTTTCACCCGCATGGTTGTGCCAGGTGAAACGCTACGACTCGAAATTCAGATGCAGAAGCTCGGCTCGCGCATGGGCACCGCCAAGGGCACCGCGAGCGTTGATGGCGCCGTCGCCTGTACCGTCACGATTACGTTTGTGATTCCACCCGAGTCGGCGCTTCCGCGCCCGGCCGGTTCAGCCGAATAGCGAAGGGAAAGATATGAAGCGCGTCGTCGTTCTCTCAGACATCCACGGCAACCTCGCCGCACTCGAGGCCGTCGTCGCGCGCCTCCCGGCTCTGAAGCCCGATCAGGTTGCGATCCTCGGCGATCACGCCTTGTTTGGGCCGCAGCCTTCGGAAACGATCGACCTGATTCAGCAGCTGCAGAAGAAGGGCGCGCTCGTCACCGCGGGCACCGGCGACATCGCCGTTGCCGATCTTGATTACGCAGCCTCCTTCCCGAGCCTCGCCGGTGGCCTGCCGCCCGGACTGAAGGCCGCCGTGGAGTGGGCATCGGATGCGCTCGATGACGATCGCATTGAGTGGCTGCGCTCTCTTCCAAGTGAGCGCCGCATTCGCTACGGCGAGATCGCCATCACCTTCTGTCACGCCTCGCCTGGTTCGCGCACCATTCCGTTGAGCGCCGACCTTGACCCGTCAACCACGTTGGAGCTGCTTGGCCAGACCGACTCGCGCGTCGTGTGCGTGGGCTTTACCCACACCGCGCGCGTGAAGGACTACGGCTGGAAGGTGCTCGTTGACGCAGGCTCTGTTGGTATGCCGTACGACGGCGATGCCACCGCCGCCTTTACCGTGATCGACATCGATCCCGAGGCGAAGACCATTAACGCCGAGGTCTATCGCGCCAGCTACGACACCGAGAAGGTCGCCGACGCGATCAGCACACGGGCACTGACCGGCGACACCTATCGCGCGGCAACGCTGCGTTCAGGAAAACTGGTGCGATGAGTAACGAGCAGCGCGTCGTCGTTACGGGGATGGGGGCGGTCTCACCGCTCGGCCGTGGCGTCGCCGCGCTCTGGGATGGGCTGCTCGCCGGACGCTCCGGCGTTCGCGCGCTGCAGGGCCTCGACCTGACTGGGCAAGAGGTCGACTTCGGCGGGCAGGCGATCGACTTTGATCCTTCCGATGTGCTCGAGCCGAAGCAGATCAAGCGCCTCGATCGCTTCACGCACTTCGCCATCGCCGCCGCCGCTGAGGCGCTCGCCTCTGCTGGTTTGCCCCCGCGCTTTGAAGCGGGCGAATCATCCGAAGGCGTGGCCACGATCATCGGCTCTGGCTTGGGTGGCGCCACGACCATTTTCGAACAGGCTGCCGTCTTCGCCCAGCGCGGCGCAAGTCGCATCTCGCCCTTCTTGGTCCCCGCCGCCATTGGCAACATGGCCTCGGGCGAAGTGGCGATTCACGTGGGCGCGCAAGGGCCATCGTTTGGCGCGGTGAGTGCGTGCGCCACCGCTGGTCACGCCATTGGTGAGGCCTACGAAATGATTCGCCGCGGCGATGCCACCGCGGCGCTCGCTGGCGGCACTGAAGCTGCGCTCCACCCGGTGGTGATCGCTGGATTTAACAACATGCGTGCCCTCTCGCGCAGCGGTGCCTCATCAACGGGCGGCAACCCCGCCGCCGCCTCACGACCGTTTGATAGCGGCCGCGATGGATTCGTGATGGCCGAAGGTGCGGGCATCCTGCTACTGGAGCGCCTCGACGTTGCGTTGGCCCGCGGTGCAACGCCGCTCGCCGAACTCGTTGGCTACGGCGCCACCGCCGACGCGCTGCACATCACCCTGCCCGCACCTGGTGGCTCTGGTGCCGTGCGCGCCGCACGTCGCGCACTCGCGAAGGCGGGTCGCACCGGTGCCGATCTCGATCACGTCAATGCGCACGCCACCTCCACACCAGAGGGCGACAAGGCGGAGCTCGAAGCGATTCGTACGATCCTTGGCGAAGGGTCCCGCGCCAGTGTCACTGCAACGAAGAGCGCCATCGGGCACACGCTCGGCGCGGCGGGCGGCCTCGGCTCCATCGCCACGATCTGTGCGATGCGCGATGGCCGGGTGCATCCAACGCTGAACTTCACCGCACCAGATCCAGCCTCTGCTGGTCTGCACATCGTTACTGGCGCGCCAGCAGCGCAGCAGGTCAACCTTGCACTGGTGAATGCCTTCGGCTTCGGCGGCCAGAACTCGGCACTCCTCTTTGCAAAGTGGGAGGGGAAGTAATGGCCGAGAAGCGTCGCGTTCGACTGCAGAAGAGCGCTCGCCGCGCACTTGAGGCGGCACGTGACGCGGCACGCCGCGCGCGCGGTGACGCACCTGAGGTTGCGCCATCGAACGACGTAACGCCACCGTCCACACCTGCCATCGAGCGACTCGCGCCA
>JBAXLC010000071.1:0-5032 GCA_037135015.1 bacterium
AAGGAGGGTTCATCGTGGGTGAGGTCAAGATTGGCGCGCTGGTATGGCCACAGTTCACCGAGTGGAAGTCGGTCAAGTCGATGGGCGTGACCGCCGATCGCGTGGGCTTCGACACCCTCTGGACCTGGGACCACATGTACCCAATCATCGGCAACCCGAACGGCCCCATGTTCGAAGGCTGGTCGACGCTCGTCTCGTGGGCCGAGAACACCTCGAAGATTCGCATCGGCCTGATGGTTGGTGCCAACACCTTCCGTGAGCCAACCATTACGACAAAGCTCGCCACCACCCTAGACCACATCTCCAACGGCCGAGCCATCCTTGGCGTTGGTGCAGCCTGGTTCGAAGAGGAGCACGAGCACTTCGGCCTGAACTTTGGTGACGGCTTCCCAGAGCGACTCCGCTGGCTCGGCGAGGCCCTACCGATCATGCGCGGCATGCTCGACGGCACCGAACCAACTGCGACCGGCCCGCGCTACAAGGCGAAGACGGTGCGCAACCTTCCCGCCCCCATTCAGAAGCATCTGCCGATCCTGATCGGCGGCGGTGGCGAGCAGGTCACGCTCAAGCTCGTGGCCAAGTACGGCGACGCGAACAACGTGAGCGGCACCCCGGAACAGGTCGCTCACAAAGAGGAGGTGCTCCTGAAGCACTGCGAGGCCATCGGCCGCGATCCCGGCACGATCGACCGCACCATTGGCATTGGCAACGTAGTGATTCGCAACGATGCCGCCGAAGCCCTCCGCATTCACACCGCACAGTTCGGCACCAACGGCATCAGCCCCGTCTGGGAGAACCAGCCGGTCGGCACCGTCGATCAGATCGTGGAGCACCTCGCTCCGTACCTAAAGATCGGCTACCGCCACCTGATCGCTGGCTTCTCTACCCCACACGATGAGGAGTCAATGATCCGCTTCGCCGAAGAGGTGCTGCCAAAGCTCAAGCAGATCTAGTAGACAAGCCTTCCCACAAATCCATTGGCAATTCGGGAAAGGGCAACTCTAATTCAAACCTGAATCGGGAAAACTATTCCTTGTAGCCGGCGCAATAGATGTCCATTCCGTCACTGACATTCTGCACTGCATCAACAAAGAGAGTGCTGACATCATCGTAAGCAGCCCCGTCGATGAGGAGGACGCGCGCCTGAGAAAGTTTGGTGCGATTTTCTTCAAGCCAGGCCAGTGATGCGCCTGTTGCGTCCGCGGTGGCTGCGAGTAGATAGTCACTACCATCCTCTTTTAGAATCTTCGCGAATTCTTCATCAGTAATTTCGCTATTCGACCACTTAAGACCATTAGATGAGATTCGATAGAGCATCTGCCAGGAAAAATGACATCCGTCAGTGCTAAGAATGGTCTTCGCCGCAGTTGACGGAGTAGGAGTGGGGTCTGATGGTGTTGGGTTAGACGACGCTGTGGGTTGTGCCGTTGGTGTCGGGCTCGCTACTGACGCGGATGACCCACCGCATCCAACCAATACGGTCGCAACTAGGAAAGTCATTGCTAGGCGGCTTACGGCGGACATCATTCCTCCAATACTCTGGTCGCAGAAGGTGACATTTGATCATTTTATCAGAGTCTGAGTGCTGGGGCGGAGTAGACGCCCCAGCGCGATAAGGATGATGGTGTCCAATTACGGCGCACGTATCAACAAGATTGCAGGAAACTCCAGATTGAATACCCGGCAGCGGGCGCAATGAATTCCTGCCGACTGCGCCTCAGGCTGCCCCATCCCACGCGCTAGGATCCGCACATGGGAACAGCACCGATCCTCCTAGCCTGGGGCGACGATCTCCTCCTCATCGAGGAGGCGGTGGCAGCGCTGGGCGCCCGTATGGCCGCCGAGGACCCCATGGGGGGCGGGCTCCCCGAGAAGGTGCGCCTCAAGGCGGAGGGGCGCGGCTCTGGCGACGGAGCCGAGGTGCTTGGTGAGCTACGTCGCCGACTCGGCACGGGCGGCCTCTTCGGGGGCGGCTCACTTATGGTCGTCGCCGGCGCTGGTCGCCTCGGGCGCACCAAGGATCTACGCGCCAACCTCACCGACACCCTCGCCAACATGGCCCCAGGGAACGGCGTCGTCTTGGTTGATCAGCGCGCGCGTCGACCAAACCTCAAGGGGATGCGCCCCGACGGGCCAGGCGAACTTGGACTGCTCGTTCAGGATCGCGGCGGCAGCATCGTCTCGTGCATCTCCCCTGGCCCTGGCGAACTGGCATCGTGGCTACTCGCGCGCGCGAAGAGTGCTGGCCGCGAGATCGCTGGTGATGCCGCGAAGTCGATCGCCGAGCGGCTCGGTGCCGAGGTGCGCGAGCCCGACCTTGATCGCAGTGGTATTCGCATGACGTCGGTCGTAGAGCTCGAGAAGTTGATGCTCGCGATCCCTACCGGGCCGATCTCCCTTCGTGCCGTTGATGCACTCGTAGCCGATCGCGGCGTTGGCTCGCTCTTCGCCTTTGCCGACGCGATCGTCTCGCGCAGTGGCACGTTGGTTTCAAAGCATCTGCTACGCGCGGTCAGTGAGCCAGGGCCGATGGTGGTGGCGACGCTGCATCGCAAGATGCGCGACCTCGCGCAGATTCACGGTGCAACGGTTGTTGAGGGTGCATCAGTTGCCACCGCTGCGCGAACGATTGGCATGCATGAGTTCCCCGCCGGCAAGCTTGCAGAGGCGGCCCGCAAGTGGAGCAGCGCAGAGATCGCCGACGCGATCAACGGCCTGGTTGAGTTGGATGCGATTAGTAAGGGTGACGGCGAGCGGGCGTGGGGCCCGGCGCTGACTCGCTGGAGCGCTGCGCGCATTCGCTAACGCAGCGCTCCGAGCGCGTCGATTATCAGCCTTCGCGCTTCTCCGGCACGGCCTGCAGCAGGTACCAGCCCACGAGCATCGTTGCGAGCAGGGTCAGCAAGCCGATCGTGTACGCACCGTTGCCGAGCACTGGGTGCAGGAAGAAGATCGTGCCGCCATAGAGCAGCCCGCCGAGGACCTGTGAGCCCTTGCCTACGAGACCGTAGAGGCCGTAGAACTCACCCAGCTGCTTGGGTGGGGAGAGTCGATACATAAGGATTCGGTCAGCGCCCGAGAGGCCGCCGAAGCCAAAGCCGAGCACCACGCCGGCAACAATGAACGGAATCGGTGAGACGAAGAGCGAGCCGATAACCAGCGCGACAGCCCAGAGGGCAAGGACGCGATTCAATGTTGCCTTCGGCCCTCGGCTGTCGGTGAGGCGCCCCCACACGAGGCCACCGATCACTGCGGTCGTTGCCAGTGCAACGAGCACATAGTTCGCCTGGCTCTGGGTGAAGCCGACCGCCTGCACCGCGAAGATCGCCATGATCGAGATCACGGTGTTCTGTGCGTCGGTGTAGAAGAAGCGCGCCGTAAGGAAGCGCTTCAGGCCCGGGTACTTCCCAAGCTCACGAATCGTGCCGAGAGTTGCCATCAGAGAGTTGCCGTTGCTGGCCTTCCCCGCTGGCTCTGGAACTTCCTTGATAAAGATGAAGATTGGAATCGCCAAGACACCGAAGAGAATTGGCGCAAGAACGAAGACCTGCTCAACGGTGAGCCCACCGAAGAGGATGATCACACCGATAAGAATTGTGCCGAGGTAGCCAAGGCCGTTACCAAGGCCTGAGACCCAACCGCGGTTCTCCGGCGTGCTGACCAGCTTGATCGTTGCGTCGTAATAGACCAGCGATGACTGGTAGCCGAAGTTGGCGATGCAGAAGAGCACCACGCCCATGCCAACCGGCACCGACGGGATGAAGATCGCCGGAATGATTGCGAGAAGGGTAAAGAAGAGCAGGTACGGGAGTCGTCGACCCGCACGGTCAGAGATTGCACCGATTGCCGGCGAGATCAACGCGTTGATACCGACGGAGAGGGCGATCGAAATCTGCAGCCAGAGGTTTCCCTGTGACTCACCGAGGCCGTTCTCGCTCGTCAAATAGAGACCGATCGCGTACGAGAAGATTCCATACGACCAGATCGTGTTCGCCAAGTCGTAGAGGGTCCACGAGGCGATCCAGGTCGCTGGAACCGTGATCTTGACGCCGCGTGCGGCGTTGCGTGTTGCCATGTTGTTCCTCCCCCTTTTCCGAGAGTACGGCGCGAGCACGCCGTCACTTCGGTCAGCGAACAGGATGAGGGGTAACGGGGAGTTATGCCCTCCTTGGCGCGCTTGGTGCGTCGTGACGTGCCGTGGCAGGGGGCTACGATGCAGGCATGCCACCAGCACGAAAACGGCCAGTTTCCGCACGAATCAGCCCGGCGCAGGCCTGGGTGAAGCAGCTCAAGCGGCGTCGCCCTGGGGTGGTCGAGGACGCCCTATCAGGCCTCGCCACCCTCTACGGCACCCCAGCCTGGAAGCCGCGCATGGACCCGATCAGCGAGCTCGTCACCACGATCCTGAGCCAGAACACCAGCGATACGAATGCCGAACGCGCCTTTACGGCACTCCGCACGCGCTATCCAGATTGGGCGGCAGTTGAGGCGGCACCGGTGCGCTCGCTTGCCGCAGTCATCAAAAGTGGCGGGCTTGCCGCGCAGAAGGCGCCGCGCATCAAGGCGGCACTCCGCGCTACGCGCGAACAGAGCGGCTCGTATGACCTGACGTTTCTGACAGCGATGGAGCCGCTGGCGGCGCGCGACTGGCTCACCGCCATTCCGGGGATCGGCCCAAAGACTGCGTCAATCGTGATGCTCTTCTGTTTTGGCGTGCCGCTAATGCCAGTCGACACGCATGTGGAGCGCGTCTCCAAAAGGATCGGCCTGTTACCACCAAAGGCAAGCTTGCAGTTTGCCCACGACGCGTGGCTTGATCTGGTGGAGCCGTCGCGCATGTACGAAGCGCACGTTGCACTTATTCGTCACGGTCGCGGACACTGCGATGCGCTGCGGCCAGATTGCGAGCGCTGTCCGATTCGCGCGCGCTGTCGCTACGTTGAAAAGCGCGCGCCGTAGCGCTTCTGATCTTTAGCGTGCGTCGCTGCGGTGTGCACTCACTTGTGACCAGGGGGCACTTCTAAAGTCGAGA
>JBAXLC010000072.1:0-4992 GCA_037135015.1 bacterium
TTCACCTCAACGGCGAAACCGGCGGAGATGACCTGTGGGGTGTGGCCGAGTCGCTCGATCTCTGCGCCAAGCGCAACGCGATCCGCGGCTTCCAGTTCGACGCGGGTCACGCCCGTGCCGACGCGAAGTTCGGCTGGTGTGCCATTTGCCACGATCTTGCCGCGATCAATGATGCAGACCTGATCGGCAATCTCCACCTCGTCGAGGTAGTGCGTGGTGAGGACCATCGTCGTTCCTTCGCTACGACGGATGGCGTCGAGGTAGCCAGCCACTGAGCGGCGCGACTCTGGATCGAGACCAACCGTCGGCTCGTCAAGGAAGAGCACTTGTGGCCTATGGAGCAGCGAACGTGCGATCTCGAGCTTTCGACGCATGCCGCCCGAATACTTCGAGATCTTCTTAAAGAGATCGTCGCGGTCGAGGCCAACAAGAGCGCCGAGCTCAACGACGCGGTCGCGGTACTCCTGTGGCATGAGTGCAAACGATGGGCGATACGCGTATGCGCCGTAGAGGGCGGCATGGAAGCGGCAGTTCTCCTCGCCGGTGAGGGCTCGATCGAGCGACGGCTTCTGGAAGATGATGCCGACGCGGCGGCGAACCTCGGACTGGTCATGCGCCAGGTCGGCACCAGCGATCTGCACGCTCCCCGAGGTTGCGGCAAGCGTGGTCGTGAGGATGCTGATCGTGGTGGTCTTCCCTGCGCCGTTCGGCCCGAGGAGGGCGAAGAGGGAGCCCTGCTCGACGGAGAAGGAGACGCCATCAACGGCGTTACGGTCGGCGCCTTTGTAGCGCTTGACGAGGTCCGTGACGACGATTGCGGGGGTAGGTGACATGTTCGCAATCCTACCCCTCTCAGGGTAGGCTCGCTTGATGAGTAGCCTTCCCGCCCTCGTTCGACTGGCACATCCGCTCCCGACAATCCTGAACGCAGGGGTTGCGGCGGGGCTTACCCTGGCCGCCCGCGGGAGGGGAGACCAGGCCTCCTTGGCGGCGCTGACGATGCTCGGCGTACATTCCTCTATTGGCGCGCTGAATGACCTGCTCGATCGCACCACCGATCGCGGACGTGTAGAGAAACCATTAACGACCGGCGAAGTCAGTGAACGCACGGCTCGCACCGTGATCGCGACGGGGGCCGCGATCGGCCTCGGCGCGGCGAGCCTTTTAGGGGCGCTCAGCCTGCAGATCGCGGCGCTCGGCGCCATGTTGGGCTACCTCTATGACGCTGGTATTAAGCGGACATGGGCATCGTTCCTACCATTTGCGTTTGGTGTGGCGCTTATTCCGCTCTTCGCCTGGAGCGCCGCCAGCCGCGAACCGTCGCTGCACATTTTGTTGTTGAGCGCCGCCGCAATCCCTGGCGGAAGCGCACTAGCACTGCAGAATGCACTCGCAGACTTCAGCCTCGACGCAGCAGTGGGGATGCGCAGCGTTGTCGTACGCATTGGTGAGCGAACGGCACGCGCCGCCGCAGGTGTCCTCCACTTCACCGCATGGCTGACCATCACCCTCAGTGGCGCGGCATACGCGCCAGCTCAGTTGGTTGGCGGAGTGCTGCTGATTGTCGGCCTTGCACTCGGGTGGCAGCCATCGGTGTACGCCCGGCGGCGTGGCTGGGAGATCAGCTCCATCGGCCTCGCCTGTTGCGCCTTTGGACTCGCCCTTTCGCAATAGCAAACGACGGCTCACATGTAACTGGGCAGCGTGTCAGGATGCACCTATGGGATTCCGCCTCTTTCGCCGCATCCGTGTCGCCCCTGGTATCAGGATCAACCTAAGCAAGGGCGGTCTCTCACTCTCGGGCGGCGTACGTGGTGCCCGCGTGACGGTCGGGCGTCGAGGTGTGCGCGGGACTGTTGGAATTCCAGGCACTGGAGTTTCATATACCGAGACTTCCGGCGGCGGCGGTTCAACGCCAACTTCGCAAGAACAGGGCGGCGGCGGGTTTGGCTGGGGCACGCTGGTTCTGGTACTTATCGTCATTGGGCTCATTGTTAATCATTGTTCGCCGAATAACGGTAGTTGGCGTCAATCGGCTGATCCGACCGCAGAGCCAACTCCGATCGCCTCACCAACTACCGACGTGACTGTGCCGATTGCTCTCTCAGTTGCAACCTTGCCGGCCGTGAACCGTGGAGGCGCGGTTAGCCTTGAAATCAGTGCGGCCTCAGGGGCCACCTGTGAGGTTGGGGTGCCGCTCGCAGCTCGTACCGGCGATGCGCCGCAACCGATTGTGATTCCAGCGGGTGGCATCACCCTGGTCGCCTGGAAGGCTGGCACAAAGGCTGCAAGCTCCGTGATCACCGTGGTCTGCACGCTTGGGGATCAGCGCGAGGCGCTCGAGATGATCCTGGTCGTGAAGTAGCGCGACCAGCCCCAGAGACCCCATACTGGCGCGGTACGGCACCGCAGCGGTACGTCCTCCAAGGGGGGGTAGCTCAGTTGGTTAGAGCTCCGAGCTTATATCTCGGCGGTCCCTGGTTCGATTCCAGGCCCCCCTACCAAACTCAGATCAGCGCTTAGTTGCGAGCCCGCTTTGTCGTGCGTGTTCGGCTCGTGCGTCGCGTAGGTGCCTTGCTCGTCTTGCCACCAATTACGCTGACCTCACCATCGGCCTCAAGAATCGCCAACTTGATCTGCGTAACGTTGCCAATGCCAACGCGCCGCGCCGCGAGGGCAAGATCGCTAGCGGTCATATTCGCCAGCGCGAGGCCCCTGCGCAGCGCGCGCCCATTGCGTGCCAAGAGGATCGGCTCACCCTCGATACCGCGGCGTAGCCGGGGGAAGCGCATCTCAACGATATGAAGCAGGCGGGCAAGGATGAGCAGCGTTGCTGCGGCGACGATGCCACCTAGCAAACTCGTGTCGGCGCCGACCATGGCGTTCTGCAGCGAGTTAGCCAAGACGAGCAACAGGACCAGATCAATAGTGCGCAACTGCGCCGCCTCACCGCGGCCCAAAAGGCGCAGTCCAACAAGAAGGAAGAGGTACACCGCTGCGGTGCGCAGAACGATGTCAAGCAGAAGTTCCATGGTCGGAGCATACTCCTCTCATGGCACGACCAATCGCCCTCGTTACAGGAGCGTCATCAGGCATTGGTGAGCGTATAGCCCTCCGTTTGGCATCGAGCGGTCACGACCTCGTGCTGGTGGCACGACGTGGCGATCAGCTGGCCCGGGTTGCGGCGCTTGCGGCTGATGTTGGTGCCGCATGCGAGATTATCGTTGCCGACCTCTCGCAGGCTGCCGATGTGGCGAACGTTGAGGCCCGCATCTTAGATGCTGATCGACCGATCGAGATCCTTGTCAATAACGCTGGCTACGGACGGTTCGGCAAGCTCACCGAGCTTGATGGAGCCGGCGAGGCCAATGAGATCGCCGTCAACGTCGTAGCTGTAACCCTGCTCTCACGTGCCGCACTTGTCGCAATGGCATTGAGGAAACGCGGCGCAATACTAAATGTCTCTTCGCTCGCCTCCTTTCTCCCGTTCCCGGGCTTTACAACCTACGCGGCAACCAAGGCCTACATCCGTAGCTTCACGTTGGCGCTGCATGAAGAGGCGAAGCCGTTTGGCGTGAAGGTGACGTGTGTGGCCCCCGGGTTCACGCCGACAGGATTCCAAGAGCGTGGTGGCCTCAGCCCAACATCGGGCGTGCCAGGACTGCTGCTCACCTCAGCGGACATGGTTGCGCGCGTCGCCCTTGAGGCGCTGCGCGACGGTCGCGCCCTAGTGGTGCCGGGTTGGATGAACGCGCTCTCTGCACGCTTCCTTGGCTTCATGCCGAGTGGACTGCAGCGCCGCATCGGCGCGATTGGCTCCCGCTTCCCTCGCTAAGCGCGAAGGCTCCAGCGGGCACCAGTCGGCTCGTCTACTAGATCTACACCAAGCGCTTCAATTGCTGTGCGCAGCGCATCGGCATCACTAAATCGGCGCTCGGCACGGGCGGCTGCTCGTAGTGCGATTAGCTGTTCTACTGCCTCGCTCACGTCGACTCCGGACTCGCGTAGTGGCGCAGGAATCATTGATTCGGTTGTCGCAACCGCGGCGCGTGGCGCACCGGCTGCGGCACCAAATCGTGCGACGAAGGTGGCCAGCGACTCTGTCGCTCCGCTGTGCATTGCCGTTTCGCCGATCCCTGGAATGCGAATCGTTACCGCGCCCTTGCCGCCAACGGTGACGCTGTTCGTGCCAAGGTCAATAGTGAGGGCGGAGTGTTCGTCGATACCCAGGATGGCGGCACCATCAGGGAGCGCACGCTCTAGCTGCTGCAGGCGCCCTTCACCAATGAAGCAGCGCGAGGTGTCGTGCGTGGCACCCTCGCTGTTGTTCCAGTGGGGAACGATCGCAACGTTAAGGCCCGTCAGCGCACCGAAGATGTCGAGGCCATCGAGCCAGACCGGGTTGGTTCCCGCCTTGTAGATCTCATAGACCGGGATGGTGTGTCGCCCCGATGCTGCTGCGGCCGCAGACGATGCGATCAGCGTCGCGCCGTTCTGAATGCGCGCGACGAGCTGCTCAACGATTGGCGTGCCTCCCCAACGACGAAGTGCGCGTGAAGGGGAGCCTGGTCCCAAGAAGATCAGGTCTGCAGCGTTCAGGCCGGCGATGGTTGGGGCGAGGGCTGACGGGGCGAGGTCGGCGCCGGCCCGATCGGTTTCTGGGAGGCCAATCACCGTGGTCGGGATGCCAACCTTGGAGCGGAAGAAGACGGCGATCTTCTCGCCCATCTCGGCGCGGTTCGTTTGGAAGTCGTAGCTGCCGTCGAGGGCAACGAGCGAGGATGGGGTGCTGCGCTTCGGCAGGGAGGCGACCAGGCTGCGGTGCAGCGGCGCCATCGATGGGCCGATCTCACCCGAACCGATGAGGACGATTCTTCCTGGAGCCGTTTCTGCCGTCATGTCGTAAGTATGGCGCAGCCCCCAGTAGGATCACTGCATGGCAACCCTCTACCTCTCTGGCGGCGGACTCGGGCGCTCGGCCCACGCATGGCC
>JBAXLC010000073.1:0-4667 GCA_037135015.1 bacterium
ATGAACGCCTCAACATCGCGCCGCGCGCGTGCCTCGCTGTAGCGCTCCGGCACCACCGCCTCAAGGCCATGCTCTGGGTCGATGCGCAACGTGAGGCGGCGTGCGCGTGGGCTACGAATCAGGCGATACGGTCGGGGGCTCACGGAGCAGAGTTTCGCACGGGGGCGGCATCTCTCGGCGCGTGGGATGCTTTACCGATGACGACTGCCACCCCGACCTTGACGCGACGGAGCCGCGCGGCGATCTACGCCGCGATCTTCCTCGCATTCATCGACAACTTCGCCCTCCTCCCCGTAATCGGGCCGCGGGCCCAGGGGCTTGGTGGCACCCCACTCTTGGTTGGCATCGCCATCGCCGCCTACTCGCTCGCCAACCTCGCCTTTGATCCGATCGGCGGCATCCTCGCCGACCGCATCGGCCGTCGCCGCGTTGTTGTTGCGGCGCTTGTCATCAGCCCCCTTGCTATTGCCATCTACGCTCTTGCCGATTCGCTGCCGCTCTTCCTGTTGGCGCGCGTCATCCATGGCGCATCGGGTGGCGTGCTCGCCGCCGCACTCTTCGCCCTCCTCGGTGATGCCGCCCCCATTGGTGAGCGCGGCCGAACCCTCGGCCGAGCTGGTGCACTCATCGGCATTGCCGCCGTCTTTGGTCCGGCGATCGCCGCGCTCGTCTCCAACCTCTTCGGTGTCAATGCCGTATTTCTCGGTGTTGCCGCTCTCATCGCGATCGGCCTCGCCGTCGTTCTGCCGTTCCTCCCCGAGACGCTGGTAGTCACACCAGCAACGCGTCCAACCGTTGGCGCGTGGCGACGCATTCTCAGTGAGCCACGTGTACGCGTTGCCCTGCTCGCAATCTTTGGGCTTGAGGCGGCGGTTGGCACGGTGACCGGCTTTATCAAAGATGGCCTCATTCAGCGCGCACTCGACGAGGGACGCACGCAAGAGGCGGCGCTCCGATACGCGGCTGGCGCGAGTGGTGGACTCTTTACGATCTTCGGCGTGATCGCTATCGCGATCATGCTCAGTCGCATCTCCACCCGCGTTGATAAGCGCGGGCCATTTGGTATTTCACTCGTTGGACTTGGTGCGCTGGTTGGAGCACTAACGCTCCTCGCCATTAGCCCAACGATCACCATCGACCTGGTGGCGATGGTGCTCTACGGCATCGGCTACGGGCTGATTTTCCCAGCCGCGGCTGGCGCCATCGCCATTGCTAGTGCCCCCGAAGAGCGGGGCCGCGCCAACGGTGCATTCAACGTCTCGTTCGACATCGGCATCTCGGCGGGGCCGATCCTCGGCGGCCTCGTCGCTACCGTAGCGATCGGGGTGACCCCGTTCGCTGGCGGGCTCGCGCTGGTGGCCCTCTCCCTGCTGCTCCTCCCCCTCGCCGCACGAGGCGCTACACGGGGTACCGCGCGAGGCTGAGGCGGGATCGGCTGATACACTCGCTCCCCTCGGGGCTATAGCTCAGTTGGTAGAGCGCTTGCATGGCATGCAAGAGGTCAAGGGTTCGAATCCCTTTAGCTCCACCAAGCCGCCAAATGGCGCGCTTCGGAAGGAGAGGAGCCCCACCCGTGGCCGAGCAAGACGAGCGACTCGAGCGGTACAACCCGACCGAGATTGAGCCGCGCTGGCAGCGCCGCTGGGAGGAGCTTGGACTCCACACCACCGACCTCACCGACACGAGCAAGCCCAACTACTACCTGCTGACGATGTGGCCCTACCCGTCGGGCGACCTGCACATTGGTCACTGGTACATCATGAACCCGACCGACGCCATCGCGCGATACAAGCGCATGCAGGGCTTCAACGTCTTCTACCCGGTTGGCTTCGATGCCTTCGGCCTCCCCGCAGAGAACGCCGCGATCAAGCGCAAGATCCATCCGCGCGAGTGGACCGTGGCCAACATGGAGAACATGCGCCGCCAGTTGCGCAGCATGGGCGCCTCGTTCGACTGGAAGAGCGAGGTCGTCACCTGTGATCCGATCTACTTCCGCTGGAACCAGTGGATCTTCCTGAAGTTCTACGAGAAGGGTGTCGCCTATCGAAAACAGGCGCCGGTCGACTGGTGCCCATCGTGTCAAGTCACCCTCGCGCGCGAACAGGTTGAGGGTGTTGATCGCGTCTGCTGGCGCTGCTCCACTCCGGTCACCAAGCGCGACCTGACGCAGTGGTTCTTCAAGATCACCGACTACGCCGACGAGCTCCTCTCGTTTGAGGGGCTCAACTGGCCAGAACCGATTCGCACGATGCAGACAAATTGGATCGGTCGCTCCGAGGGTGCCGAGGTCGACTTCACCGTTGCACCTGCGGCACATCACGCCGGCGGCGAGAAGCTGCGCGTCTTCACCACGCGCCCCGACACGCTCTACGGTGCAACCTTCATGGTGCTCGCACCAGAGCATGAGCTCGTAGACACCATCACCACCCCAGAGCAGCGTGCCGCCGTGACCGCCTACATCGAGGCGACGAAGCGCAAGACCGAAATTGACCGCCTCACCACCACGAAAGAGAAGAGCGGTGTCGCCACCGGCGCGTTTGCGGTCAACCCGGTGAATGGCGAGAAGGTTCCAGTCTGGATCGCCGACTACGTGCTCGCCGGCTACGGCACGGGCGCGATCATGGCGGTGCCGGCACACGACGAGCGCGACTACGAGTTCGCCCAGCAGTTCGGCCTGCCGATCGTTCCAGTAGTGGCGCCAGCAAACTTGGCTGCTACACCAAACGACGTACCGCTCCCGTATGTGGAGAAAGCCGAAGGTGCCGCCGTCGCCGTGAACAGCCCAGCCTGGAACGGCGCCGCCTGGCCAGAGTCACTCACCAAGGCGATCGCCCATCTCGAGAGCAGCAAGAGCGGCGAGAAGAAGGTCACCTATCGCCTGCGCGACTGGCTGATCAGCCGCCAGCGCTACTGGGGCACACCGATCCCAATCATTCACTGCGCCACCTGCGGCCCGGTCGGCGTGCCGGTGGAGCAGCTCCCCGTCACCCTTCCTGACGACGTTGACTTCAAGGCCACGGGCGAGTCACCACTGAAGACCGCCACGGCGTGGCTCAATGTGCCCTGCCCGAAGTGCGGCGGCCCAGGCCAGCGCGAGACCGACACGATGGACACCTTCGTCGATTCATCGTGGTACTGGTATCGCTACTTGGCGCCGAAGAACGAGCTCGGCCCTGTCGATCGCAAGCTCGTTGACACCTGGTGCCCGGTGGATCAGTACACCGGCGGTGCAGAGCATGCCGTGATGCACCTGCTCTACTCGCGCTTCTTCACCAAGGCGATGCGCGACCTCGGGTTGATCGGTGAGTCAGAGCCGTTTACGCGCCTCTTCAATCAGGGGCAGATCCTTGGCGCCGACGGTGAGCGCATGTCGAAGTCGCGCGGCAACGTGCAAGACCCCGACGAACTCGTCAGCCGACACGGCGCCGACGCGGTGCGCCTCTTCTTGATGTTCATGGGCCCATGGGATCAGGGCGGCGCCTGGTCGTCGAGCGGCATCAGCGGCATGGTGCGATTCCTTGGCCGCATCTGGACACTTGCACTCGATCCGCATGGCAAGGAGCCGGGTGATCCGAACTCTGGCGTGCTCCCCGAAGGCCAAGATCAGGCTGCGGGCGAGGCTGCCGTTCGACGCGCGGCGCACAAGGCGCTCGGCGGCGTTGGCACCGACATCGAAGCCTTCCGCTTCAACACCGCCGTCGCCAAGCTGATGGAGCTTGCCAACGCGCTCTTCCCGTATCGCGGCAGCCCCGTTGCTGGCACCGCGGCGTGGAACGAGGCGATCCACTACCTGCTCGCCGGCATCGCCCCAATGGCGCCGCACCTCGCCGACGAGATGCACAGCCGCGTGCAGGCGGTCGGGGGCATCAACGCCAGCGACCCGCGCTGGACCTCGATTCATCAGTGCTCATGGCCAACCGTCGACAGCAGCCTGCTCACCGAGAGCACCCGCGAGCTGCCGGTGCAGGTGAACGGCAAGCTACGCGACAAGCTCACCGTGAGCGCCACCGCGACCGAGGCCGAGATCGAAGCGCTCGCCCTCGCATCACCAAAGGTGCAGATCGCCCTTGAGGGGCGCGCGCCGAAGAAGGTGATCCACGCCGGCGGGCGTCTCGTCAATATCGTCGGCTAGCGGAGCAGAGCCCTATAAAGCAGAACGACCCCCGAAGGGGCCGTTCTGCCTACGTTAGGTTCGAGGCAGCGGGGCATGCCCGCCCTCTCTATGGATTCAGCAAGGCCAGCATCGCCGCAACATCAACGGTTGCGGTCATCACCGTTCCGTTGCTGCCAGGCGTCAAGACGATGTCGCTCATTGGGAGCCCGGCAGTCGCATCAGAACCTTGGATCTTTCCATCCTTGATCGCCGCTGCGAGTGCTTGGGCAAGCTCATTGGAGATCGTTCCGGTCAGGGCGGCCACCTTCTCGGTACCGACAACCGACAGGTCGCTGAATGACGAGAAGGTATCTGCCGTCATGGTGAAGTGCGTCCCCTCTGGAAGATCAATCTTGCCGGTATTGGCACCCGCCATCAGGCCGTTGATGTCATCAATACCAAAGCCGCCGAACTCAAAGACAAGATTGCTTGCCATCAATTCACCGCCACCAATAGAGGCAGGAAGTGTAGGCAGGGTGAGCTTCGCGCCATCGGCGTGAATCTCAACGATGGC
>JBAXLC010000074.1:0-4629 GCA_037135015.1 bacterium
AAGCTCAAGCGTGCCATCGTCAAGGAAGATCGGCCCATCAATCGCTGTCGTCGCAACGACTGGATCAGGGGCTTGCGCTATAACCTCGGTTGCGCGCATCGAAAAGGTGCTCTCCGTCGCAACGTCACCGATGAGCACGCCGTCGGATACCGCGGTGGCCGCCGCATTGCCATCAGTGGCCAGTCGATCTGGGTCCTGGGTGCCGCCCCACTCCGTTGTAAACGTTGGATCGGAGACGGCGCTCATACCTGCACCCATACCACCGTCGTTCAACGCCTGCGAGCGGGCGTCAATGGTCGGCCCTGGGAGCAAGCTGGCAATGATGGCCACGCTTAAGAGCCCCGCGATCACGGCGGGCATCGCTCGCTCTGGCTCACGGCCGAGCTTGCGCAGCCCTGAATCGAGCGAGCGGCGGCGGCGGCGCAGCGACCGCAGAATGCCGCGCTCCTCGAGTGCTGGAGTGACCTTGTGGGCGATCGTCGCGACCACGAGTCCAGTGGTGCGGGTTGCAAGGGTGGGGTGAACGCGGACTCGTCGCGGGAGCGGGCGCGTCAGGAACTCCCCAGCGCGAAAGAGGCTCAGGCGGATGGCACGCTCACCGCTGCGCTCAAGGAACGATCCGAAGGCGAGAAGGCGACGACGGATGGCCGCAGCAAGGCGGAAGGTGGGGCTTCCAGCTCGCACATTGCGATGCTTGGAGCCGCGGGCAGACGTTGGTGGGCGTTTCACATCTGGCATTCCAGCCTCCGATCTCCGCCTTAGTCTACCCCTCGGCTATGCCGCCGAGCGGGGCACCCTGGCACACGCTGTGCCTCGTGCGTGGGTTACGAGGGGTTCGACCCCTCGGTTCCCTTCGTGAGCGAGGCGAGGAACTGGGCATTCGACTCCGTCTTCGCGATGCGATTCAAGAGCAACTCGATCCCCTCATTCGCGCCAACGGCGGAGAGCATACGGCGCATCGTCCACACCATCTTGAGGGTCCCCTCATCAAGGAGGAGCTCCTCGCGGCGGGTGCCAGAGCGCTGAACGTCAATCGCCGGGAAGATCCGCTTCTCAGCCAGCTTGCGGTCGAGCACAAGTTCGGAGTTACCCGTTCCCTTGAACTCTTCGTAGATCACGTCGTCCATCTTCGAGCCGGTGTCGACCAGGCAGGTACCGATGATGGTGAGTGAGCCGCCCTCTTCGAGCTTTCGCGCGGCGCCGAAGAAGCGCTTCGGTGGGTAGAGGGCAATTGGGTCGATACCACCCGAGAGCGTTCGCCCGGATGGTGGGAGTGCCAAGTTGTAGGCGCGCGCCAGTCGAGTGATGGAGTCGAGTAGCACAACGACGTCGGCACCAGCCTCGGTGCGACGCTTCGCGATCTCGAGCGCCATCTCGGCGACATGCGTGTGGTTCTCGGTTGGCTCGTCGAAGGTCGACGAGATGACCTCGCCCTTTACGGAGCGACGCATGTCGGTGACCTCTTCTGGTCGCTCGCCGATGAGGCAGACCATCAGGGAGATCTCTGGGTAGTTTGCCGTGACGCCTTGGGCGATCTGCTTCAGCAGGCTCGTCTTACCGGCCTTCGGTGGCGAGACGATCAGGGCGCGCTGCCCCTTGCCGAGCGGATTGACGAGGTTGATCAGGCGCTGCGAGAGGTTCGAGGGAACCGTCTCAAGGTTGATCAGCTCAATTGGGTGAATCGGTGTGAGGTCGCCGAAATGCGGGCGCTGTCGTGCCGACTCTGGGTCGGTGCCGGAGACGATCTCAATCCGGAGCATCCCCCAGAACTTCTCACCCTCGCGCGGTGCGCGAATGACGCCGCCGATCGTGTCGCCCTGGCGCAAGCCGAGTCGGCGCACCATTGGTGACGGAACGTAGACATCGTCGGCGCTTGGGAGGAGACCGTTGCGCCGAATGAAGCCGTAGCCGTCATCGACGATTTCGAGAATGCCCTCAGCCCAAATCTGACCCTGCTCGTCGGCCTGCGCCGTGAGGATCTTCTGAATAACGGCGGAGAGCTCCTCTTGCTGCGTGGCCACAACGCCGAGCTTCTTTGCGGCGGCAATGAGTTCTGTTGCAGTCATGTTGGCGAGTGCGGCGAATGAGACGAGGCCTTCGGCGGCAAGGTCAGCTTCGGAGAGCACCTCAACGTCGGCCGGAAGCGCGCCCTGCGGCATGCGCATGGAGTTTGGGTTTGGTCCGCCGCGGCGGGGTGGTCGTCGTGGGCCGCGGTTTCGTCCGTCGTTCATATCAGTTGAATACCTTCCTCTATCTGTGGGTGGATGCATCCCTGGTACGCGAAACTGCGCCGCGTTCGCTGTGCAGTTCGGGGGGGATGAGTGAACTCTACGGCAGCCGTTGCCGCTCGTCAAGAGCCCGCGGATTCGGGCCCGCGACTACTTCCCCGAGGTTGCCTTCGCCCAGTCCGACTTGAAGATCGCGATCCCCTTGTCGGTGAGCGGATGCTTCGTCATCTGCTCAAGCACCTTGAGTGGCATCGTCGCAACGTGCGCCCCTGCCAGTGCCGACTCTGTGACGTGTCGTGGATGACGGATCGAGGCGGCGAGGATCTCGCAGTGATCGAGCCCCTCGTAGTTCGCAAAGATCTCAGCGAGCTCCTGGATCACGATCATGCCGTCTTCATTGATGTCGTCGAGTCGACCAACGAATGGGCTGATCAGCGAGGCTCCCGCCTTCGCCGCCATGAGCCCCTGGTTCGCGGTGAAGATCAGGGTGCAGTTCGTCTTGATCCCCTCAGCAGCGAGGCGACTAATCGCCTCAAGTCCAGCGGTGGTGAGGGCGACCTTTACGACAATGTTCGGAGCGATCTTCGCAAAGGCGAGACCCTCTTTGACCATGCCGTCAGCGTCATCGCTCATGACCTCTGCAGAGACTGGGCCCTTGGTCAGGCCGCAGATCTCCTTCAGGATCTCCTCGTACGAGCCGCCAACCTTTGCGTAGAGCGACGGGTTCGTGGTGACGCCATCAACGACGCCCCACTTGATCCCGGTCTTGATCTCTTCGATGTCAGCGGTGTCCAAGAAGAATTTCATAGCGCCCCCTTATAGCTGAATGATTTGGCCCAATGATGGGCGATTACGCGTTAGATCCGTTGCTGCGCTTTGCCGCCTTCGTGGCGGCGGCTTCGACGGCACGCGTCCGCTCAGCCTTCGCCGCCTCATCATCGCGCACCCCAACCATTCGTGGGGCGTACGAGGCGAGGCGTCCGTCGCGCAGCGCCACCGCGGCACCGATGAACCCGTCAAAGAGTGGGTTCGGTCGCAGCGGTCGGCTGGTGAACTCAGGGTGGAACTGGCTGGCCACGAACCATGGGTGGTCGGCAAGCTCAATGATCTCCACGAGTCGGCTGTCGGGCGACACGCCGGTGAAGCGCATCCCGGCCGCCTCAAGCTGCGGCTTGAATCGGTTGGCAACCTCGAAGCGGTGGCGGTGTCGCTCGTACACAACTTCGGCGCCGTAGACCGTGGCGGCGCGGCTCCCCGGCGTGAGCTTGGCGGGATAGAGGCCGAGGCGCTGTGTGCCCCCCTTCTCTTCCACACCGCGCTGGTCAGGGGTGAAGTCAATCACGGGATTCTTCGTGAACATGTCGAACTCGGTGGAGTTCGCATCGCTAGAGCCAAGTGCTTCGCGCGCGAAGTCGATCACCGCAATCTGCAAGCCGAGGCAGAGACCGAGATATGGAATGCGCTCCGTGCGCGCCATATGCGCGGCGCGGATCTTCCCTTCAATGCCGCGGTAGCCGTAGCCGCCTGGCACCAAGATGCCGTGCACGCCAGCCAGCTCTGCGGAGAGGACGGCAGGCTCGGCGTCATCGAGCCGCTCGGCATTCACCCAACGGATGCGCACATCAACACCATGCGCCCAACCGGCGTGGCGCAGCGCTTCGGTCACCGAGAGGTAGGCATCAGGAAGTTCGGTGTACTTGCCAACGATGGCGATCTCCACCGCAGGCTTCTCGGCAACGATCTCGGCGGCGAGCTTCTCCCAACGTGAGAGGTCTGGGGTGGTTGCTGGAAGACCGAGCTCGCGCACGACCAGGTCGCCCAGACCAAACTTCTCGAACTGCAGCGGCACCTCATAGATCGTGCGCGCGGTGGTTGCAGGGACGACCGCCTCTACGGCAACGTCGGTGAAGAGGGCGATCTTCTCGCGCACGTCATCAGGAACGGGATGGTCGGCGCGCAAGATGATGATGTCGGGCTGAATGCCGCTACCGCGCAGCTCCTTCACCGAGTGCTGGGTTGGCTTCGTCTTTAGCTCGCCGGTGGCGGCGAGCTCTGGGAGCAGCGTGACGTGAATGTAGAGCGAGTTGCCGCGACCAACATCCTTCTTGAGCTGTCGAATCGCCTCAATGAATGGGAGTGACTCGATGTCACCGACGGTGCCGCCCACTTCAACGATCACTACATCAACGTCGTCGCCGCTGAGACGCAAAACGCGCTCCTTGATCTCGTTGGTGATGTGCGGAATAACCTGCACCGTGCCGCCGAGATAGTCGCCGCGGCGCTCGCGCGCAATCACGGTGGAGTAGATACGCCCCGTGGTGACGTTGGAGGCCTGCGACAGGTTGACGTCAATAAAGCGCTCGTAGTGCCCAAGGTCGAGGTCGGTCTCGGCGCCGTCATC
>JBAXLC010000075.1:0-4557 GCA_037135015.1 bacterium
CTGCACGCTCCAGTCGCTCTGCCGCTCGAAGCTTGGCGCTGCGACTTCGTGGGTTCGCCGCAATCTCCTCTTCGCTTGCAGTGATGGGATGCTTGTTAATGAGTCGCAGCGTTGCCTTATTAGTGCAGGTGCAGACAGGCACACGCGGCGGACAAATACAATCGCGCGCAGCAGCGGCAAACGCCTGCTTCACAATGCGATCCTCAAGGGAGTGATACGTAAGAACCACAATGCGGCCACCCACGCGCAGTGCGGCAATCGCTGCGGCAAGAGCGGTGCTGAGCGCAGTCAACTCGTCATTGACCGCAATGCGCAGCGCCTGAAAAACGCGAGTAGCTGGATGAATTCGCGATGGTGGGCCGTAGCGCTTCGGCACGCTCTGCTCAACAAGTGCTGCGAGCTCCTCTGCAGTGGTGATCGGCGCACTCACGCGCGTTGCAACAATCGCTCGTGCAATCTTTGCCGCGTGGGGCTCTTCGCCGTAGTCGCGGAAGATCTGCTCCAGCTCTGCAGCGCTCGCCTGCGCAATCAGCTCTGCCGCCGATTCACCGGTGCGCGTGTCAAAGCGCAAGTCAAGGAGACCACCCGCGCGAATCCCGAATCCACGCTCGCGATCCACGAGCTGATCGGAGGAGAGCCCAAGGTCGAAGTAGACGCCGTCAACTTCGTTAAAACCAGCATCGGTGATAGCGCGCGCGAGGTGTGTGCTGCTCCCATGAAATGTGGAGAGGCGATCGCCAAAGGGAGCGAGTCGCACGCGGCTCATTGCGATCGCGCCACCGTCTGCATCAATACCGAGAAGGAGTCCGCGTGGCCCGGAGGCGTCAAGCACCGCTTCGGCGTGTCCCCCACCACCAAGGTTGGCGTCGACGTAGGTGCCGTTGGGGCGCACCGCTAGGGCGCCGAGCAGTTCTGCCAGTAGGACGGGGCGATGGAGGGTCGCACCCGTCGCCATTAGAAGCCGAGCTCCTCGAGCTGTGCGGCGAGTGCGTCAGAAGACTCCATGCCGCCGCGATACGAATCCCAGCGCTTCGGTGTCCAGATTTCGGCGTGATCGCGCGCGCCAACGACCATCGCTTCGGCGTCGAGCTGGCCCCAGGTTCGCAACGTTGCAGGCAAGAGGAGGCGGCCTTGCGCGTCGAGCTCTACTTCAAAGGCGCTTCCGAAGAGGAAGCGGGCGAATTCACGGGCGGTGGCATTGCCGGTTGGCAGGGCGGCGACGCGAGCGGCGAGGTCATCCCACGCGGCGCGCGGAAAGATCGCGAGGCAGTTGTCGAGCCAGCGGGAGACGAAGGCACCCTCATCGAGCTGTGCGCGGAAGCGCGCGGGGACGGCAACGCGTCCCTTCCCATCGATGGCATGACGATATTCGCCGGTAAACACCAGTACACCCTCCGCCGCGGCCCACTGGGAGGTGTTACCCCACCTTCCCCCACTTGGAACCACTTAGGTGCATCTTGCCCCCACCAATCGCCCCTGTCAAGGGGGCGCCTGGGCAGGGCTGGCGCGAGGGGGTTTCGGGGCGGCCGAGCACGAATCGAGCACGGGCAGGAGTCCGGCGAGATGGCCTGTAAGCCGGGTTCTGTCCCCCTTGCGGGGGGACGGCCATCCATCTCGGCCCCCGATTGCTCGGGGGCTCTAGCGGTCAACCCGGAGGTCCCGGCGGTGCGCCGGTCCAGTCGCAAGCGACTGAAATGCCTCCCTATTCGACCTTGCTCCAGGCAGAGTTTGCCGCGTTTCACCCCACCGCTGAGCCGAAGCTCTGCGGCGGACTCGTCTCTGTGGCACTAGTCCGCGCCTTACGGCGGACGGGCGTTACCCGCTGCCTTGCACCTCGGAGCCCGGACTTTCCTCGACGCCCCCGAAGGGGCGACGCGGCCGTCCGGCCATCTCGCCGGATCGGCAGTCTAGCGCGCCAGGACCTCTACGACGAGCCCGTCAAAGGCGGGGGCAACTCCAGCAGGGAGGCGTGCCGCCAGATCCTCAAAGTCGAGGTCGTGATCAAGGTGGGTGAGGAGCGCCCGACGCGGCGCAACCGCCCGAATCAGCTCCAACGCCTCGTCCACGGTCTGATGCGTTGGGTGCGGCAGATCGCGCAGCGCCGAGACGATCAGTAGATCGAGGTCACCCAAAAGGCCGCGCGATGCCGCTGGGACCGAGCTCACGTCGGTCAGGTAGGCGAATCCCCCACTCCGCCACCCGTGAGCCGGGCGCTTCCCATGAACGATAGGGATGGCTTGGAATGAACGGCCAGCGATCGTCACCTCGCGATCCGACGCAACGAGTTGCAGTGCAGGGATCCCTGCGCCGGGTGCCGTTCGACCGTCAACGGCGTACTCCCAGCGCTTTCGCAACTCATCCGCCGTCGCCTCGCCTGCGCCGATCGGCAGCACAGCATCTTGCGCATCAGTATAAGCGCGCAGCTCGTCGATCCCACCCGTGTGATCAACATGAATGTGGGTGACCAGCGCGCCATCAAGTCGCGTCACACCGTGGCGCAGCGCCTGCTGACGCAGGTCCATCCCGGGGTCAATGATCACGCCGCGCTCCGTGACACCGTCAAGCCACTCGACAAGCACCGAGCTGCGCAATCGACGATTGCGCTGATCGCGTGAGAGACAGACACCGCAG
Organism: bacterium; assembly: GCA_037135015.1. GTDB lineage: Bacteria > Chloroflexota > Limnocylindria > Limnocylindrales > Limnocylindraceae > Limnocylindrus. The sequence continues at coordinate 2,632 of JBAXLC010000075.1, forward strand.
CGACATCCGACACGCGGCACACCACGACTCGCGCCGGAGCCAAGCACGGTGATGCGCGTCGCCGCAGTTGCGGACGATGTAGAGATGGCAGCCGTTGTTGCCGCGGCAGAGACTGAATCTTGTGGACGGCGCGCTACCCAGGCGGGCCCACCGCGCAGCGCGCGATCGAGTGCTTCATTGGCAAGCGCGTCCGCACGACCATTTAGAGCACGTGGCACGTGGCGGGCGCTCCAATGCGCAAAGCGAGTCAGCCCCTTCAGCGCCTCATCGCAGAGCGGGGCAAGCTTGGCATCGCGCACACGCCAACGACCTTGAAGCTGCTCAACCACAAGCTTGCTATCGAGAAGCAGATCAATTTCTCGCGCGCCAAGCTCGGCAGCGAAGTCAATCGCCGCCACTACGGCACGCCACTCTGCAACGTTATTTGTGGTGGTGCCGATCGCCGCAGAGATTGAGGCGATAGGCTGGGCGTCAGGGTCATCGGATCCGGGCTGCGCGGCGTCATAGAGCGCAACGCCAATCGATGCTGGTCCTGGGTTCCCCCGACACGCTCCGTCGGTGCGAATGATGTACGCGCGAGGCGGCAAGGCTATTCCCGCGAGCTGATTGCGGAGGAGACCTCAAGGATCGCCTTGGTGATGTTGATACCGCGCGGGCAGGCCTCAACGCAGTTGAAGGTGGTGCGACAGCGCCAGACACCGTCCTCGTCCGAGAGGATGTCGAGTCGTGCCTCTGCGTTCTCATCGCGCGAATCAAAGATGAAACGGTGAGCGTTCACGATGGCAGCTGGGCCCACGTACTCAGGTTCAGCCCAGAAGCTTGGGCATGAGGTGGTACAGGCGGCGCAGAGGATGCACTTGGTCGTGTCCTCGAAGCGATCGCGCTGCTCCTGGCTCTGGATGCGCTCACCACTCCCCTCGACGGGCGAGGCCACAAGATACGGCTGCACCGAGCGGTACTTCTCAAAGAAGCCATCCATATCAACCACGAGATCTTTCACGATCGGCAGGCCAGGGAGCGGAGCAACGGTGATGGTCTTTCCCAGTTGCTCCACGCGCAGCTTGCAGGCGAGGCGGTTGCGGCCGTTGATCAACAGCGCATCCGAGCCGCAGACGCCATGGGCGCAAGATCGGCGGAAGGTGATGGAGCCGTCGAAGAGCTCCTTCGCTCGCGTCAGCACATCGAGGACGCGATCCATCGGCTCGACGGGGACGGTGAGCGTCTGCCAGTGCGGTTCGCTATCGCGCTCTGGATCAAAGCGCTGGATCTTCAGTTCGACGCTCGTTGCAGTGGCCACTTAGTAGACCCTCGGCTTCGGCTCAAACTTGGTGATCGTTACCGGCTTGTAGTCGAGCTTGGTCGCGGGGGCTCCAGCCGCCCCCTGCCAGACCAGCGTGTGGGCCAGGAACTTCGCGTCGTCCCGCTCTGGGAAGTCCTCACGGCTATGTGCGCCGCGCGACTCTTTGCGTGCGTAGGCGGAGACGGCGGTCGCCTCGGCGGTGTCGAGGAGGTAGCCAAGTTCACGTGCCTCAAGGAGGTCGGTGTTGAAGACGCTTCCGGTGTCTTCCACGCGCACGTTGGCGTACTCCCCCTTCAGCTTGGCGATCCCCTTCACCGCCGCACCAAGAAGCGCCTCGTCGCGATAGACGCCGACGTTGTCCATCATCAGGGCGGCCAGCTCACGGCGAATCTCCGCTGGGCGCACCCCGGATGGGCGCGTGCTCAAGGCGAGGAGCTCGTCACGCACCGCACGCTCGGCACCCTGCACGGAGCCTGGCTTCGGGGTGCTCTTGCAGATCTGGGCCATACGAATCCCCGCGCGCTTGCCGAAGACGAGAAGGTCAACAAGCGAGTTCGTGCCGAGTCGGTTCGCACCGTGCACGCTGACGCAGGCAACCTCGCCCGCCGCAAAGAGCCCTGGCACGA
>JBAXLC010000076.1:0-4519 GCA_037135015.1 bacterium
TCAATCTCTTCAATGCCGCTCACGACTCGCTGCGGCGCAAGACGAATGACGCCACCACTGCGCTCAGTGATGCCGATGGCCGAGAGCGCAGTATGTCGCTCCTGCAACGTCGCGCCGATCAGCAGTTGATCGCCGTGGGCAATAAGGTCAAACGCGATGAACTGCACGGCGGTGCGCTCTCGTTCGTGCAGCGTGGCTCCAGCGCCGCTCAGTCGCGATTGCACCGCGCTGACCGGGAGCAGATGCCCCTCTTCAAAGGCAATGACCTCACCATCGAGCACCAACGATTCTGAGAGCTGCGCTGCAGCGGCGGCAATCTCAGGGAAGGCCACGGTGATGTCGTTGGCGTCTCGCCCATAGAGTGCGACTTGTCCATTTTCAACGTGAAGTTGCACGCGAATGCCGTCGTACTTGTCTTCAACGGCAATGGCGTCGGCAGCGATCTCGCTCAGTCGCTCCATCGCGTCGGCGGCACTGGCGGCTGGCGCCGCGAGCATGGGTGGAATCGGATGAAAGTAGTGGAGCTTCGCCTCAGTGAGTGCACCACGCTTCGCCAGCAGCGCGACGCGGCCGGCATCCCCCTCCAGGGTCATCGCCCATCGCACAGCGCTCACCTCTGCACCGAAGGCTGCGGCGATCGCACTCTCCAGAAGACCGTCACGGAGGCCGATCTGCACGTCGCCAGAGAGCATGCGCACGATGTACTTCGCCGCGATGGGTGAGGTGCCGTAGAAGAGCTGCATCAGGAGGTCGTGGCGGCGTTGACCACTCGCGCCACGAATGGCGGCGAAGCTTTCAGGGAGCGAACGGAGGGTCGGCGCTGAGCCCGCCCCTGCAACAGGCAAGACCCCTGTGGCGCTGGCAATGGCACTGCTGCGCACCTGCGCGTGGCGCTCCTCGCTGGCGGCAGCCTCACCGGCGATGGGGCGCTCGCTCTCGAGCAACTCCTCAACAGCAAGGCCAATGTCGCCGGTCTCGTCGAGGATCTTGGCGAGTGAGCCGGCCGGTGCGCCCGCAACCTCCTCGACCGCCTTGGCGAGTGCCGGCCATGAGACGGCGCCCGTCTGCGCAGTGCCGCGGCTCCCAAGGAGTCGACAGATCACCTCAAGGTCAACGTCGTCGGCGGAGCGGAGCGCATCGGCAAAGAGGCGTGCCTTCTCCGAGGTGCGCGAGGCGCCCTCAATCTTGCGTGCGAGTTGCATCCAGCTAAGCATCGAGGCGATCGTATACCGTGACCGCGTGGTCGGATCACAGCGCCAAGGGTCAATCGGCGGACATGAGGCAATCCTCGTGGGCGAGCACGTCGCGCTGCGCCCACACACCGCCGATACCCTCCCAGCGCTCAAGCGCTGGTATGCCGATCCGGAGCTGGTGCGCCTCGCCCGTCACCGCAATGAGCCACTCACCGGCGATGAGGTGGAGCGCATGGTCCGCGACCGCTTCAGCACCGCCCAGATGCTCGCCTTCGCCCTCTACGAACGTGTCGGCACGGCAGAACATCTCATTGGTAGCTGCACGCTGGCGAACCTTGATATTGATAATGGTGCTGCCACCTTTCACTTGATGATCGGCGAACCTGCCGCACGTGGGCGCGGGCTCGGCAGCGAGGCGACACGACTCGTCGCGCGATTCGCCTTTGAAGCGCTCGGCCTTCATCGCATCAGTCTCACCCTCTTCGCCTTCAACGAGGCGGCGCTGCGCTGCTACACCAAGGCGGGCTTTACCGAAGAGGGGCGCATGCGCGATGCGATCACCCGCGATGGGCGACGTTGGGATGAGATTCAGATGGGGCTCCTCGCCACCGACGCGTCGTAACGAGCGAGGCTAGGCCCGGAACGCCTTTCGGGTCATGTTGATGAAGCGCTCGCGATCCACGCGATAGACCACCCGGCAGTTCGGCTCGCGCTTCGTGTTGCCCAGGTGATCGACGATGGTTTGCCCGCGCTCATGCCCAAGGCCGAGCGACACCTCAACACGAAGATGCGCTTCGCTCGTCGCAATGTCAGGCTCCAGCGCCACCGCCATGGCGATCGGATCTGGCCAGTCAAAGCCCTTCAGCTTTGAAGACTCTTCGCAGAACTTGCGCAGCACACGTTGAATGTCAATGCTGTACTGACCGAGCGGTCCGAGCGCGCGCAACTCTGCGGCAAGATCATCTTCAATGACGGCGTCGGCCACAGAGACATCCCAGCCGACCATCTCCACCTTCATGCCCGACTCCAACACAATGTGTACGGCTTCTGGGTCGACCCACCAGTTGAACTCGGCGAGCGGCGTGATGTTGCCAGGGAGCACACCCGTGCCGCCCATGATCACGCAGCGCTTCACCCATTTGGCGAACTGCGGCTCAATGCGAATGGCGAGTGCAAGGTTGGTGAGTGGCCCGAGTGCCACGAGTTCTAGCTCACCTGGCTCTTTGCGGAACGCTTCGATCATGGCGTGGACCGCGTCGGTACTTGTTGCAGTGCGACCCTTGAGCGGCAGCCCAATGTCGCCCATGCCGTCGGCGCCGTGCACATGCTGCGCGGTGGCAAACGCCCGAACGAGCGGCATCTCTGCGCCTGCGTGGACGGGAATGCTCTTGCCGCACAGCTCAACGGTGTAGAGGGCGTTCTGCACGCCGAGCTCCACCGGAACGTTGCCAATCACGATCGACATGCCGACGACTTCGGTGTTCGGGTGCTTGAGCGCCATGACAATGGCGACGACGTCGTCTGACGCGGTATCGGTGTCGATCCACATGCGGCGGGTTGGGCTCATGCGCGCATCGTATCCGCTGCTCGGGCTCATTAGTTGCGGCGTTCTGAAAGCGCCGTGGGATCGGCCTGCCAGGGTCGGATTCCCTCGGCGAGCAGAAGATTCTCGCGATCGAGATGGGCGGCGAGCAGGGTCAGGCGTGCCAGCGCATCAGGCGCTTCAAGGAGCGCCTGGCGCTGCTCAATGCTCAGCTGCACCACACCGCCAACGACATGCGAGAGGCCGACCGGATCATCACTCCCCGAAAGGCGATCGATTGCGGTTGCAAGCAACTCGCCATCGGGGTCGCCTTCGTCGTCGGGAGACTCGTCATCGCCTGCGTTGTATTCGGTGATCTTGGCCGGCCCAGCGGCGGTGTTGGACGCCACAAGAAGCCGTTCAATCTCGGAGACGACCTCTTGGCTGAGCGCCGCACCCTGCTCCTCTTCCAGCGCCTCGTCAATCGCTTCGGGGGTGACCTCATCGTCTTCGATGTACTCGCCCTCTTCCTCTTCATCGTCGTCGTCATGGTTGTGGTCGTGCTCCCCCTCGTCTACACCACGGAGCAACTCGAGATAGTCGATGAACAAATCAGAGACGCGCTCCGCAGTGGCGCGCACGCGCTCAGCCGGTTCGCCCACCGCCTCGTCGAGGAGCTCGATCTCGGCCTGAAGGTATGGGGCACTGCGATCAAAGTTCGTCACGCGAAAGCGCTGCGTGCCGAGGGCCACGATGTCCCAGCGCCCGTCGATGTAGCGGGTCGCCTCGCGAATCTCGGCGAGGGTGCCGATCTCGGAGAGGCCATCGGTTCCCGAGCGAATCACCCCGAAGGCTTGATTGAGCTCGAGGCAGCGCTTCACCATGAGGCGATAGCGTGGCTCAAAGATGTGCAGGGGTAGTGCAACGCCTGGGAAGAGAACGAGTTGTAGCGGGAAGAGCGGGATCAGTTTCGGCGCGTCGCCGTTCTGCTCCAGGTCAGTGGCTGCAGGCCGAGGCCTGTCCCGCCGAATCCGCCGTGCGGAAGCTGGAGCCGCAGCCGCAGCCGCCAACAGAGTTCGGATTCTCGACGGTGAAGCCGGCGCCCATCATCGCGTCAACGTAGTCGACGGTTGAGCCCTGAATCAGTGGCACGGCCTTCTCATCAACGTAGACGCGCACGCCGTTCGCCATGAAGACACTGTCGCCTGGGTTCTCAACATCGTCGAGCATCATGCCGTAGCGATAGCCGCTGCAGCCGCCCGAAACGATATAGACGCGCAGGCCGATCAGTGGATTCGTCTCGCCCTTGGCGAGCTCAACAACCTTGGCGGCGGCGGTGTCAGTGAGGGCGAGAACGGGTGCTCCGGCTGGCGCCTCGTTGGCGACCTGTGGCTCCTGGTTCAACATCGCTCCTCCTTCGGCATCTGCCGCTGCTGTGACTGGAATTCTAGCGCGCCTACGCCTCCACGCGCTCCACCAGCATCGCGATCCCCTGACCCACCCCCACGCACATGGCGGCGATCCCGTAGCGACCACCGCTTCGGCGCAGTTCGCGGACCAGGGTGGTAGCCATGCGGGCCCCGGAGGCGCCGAGGGGGTGCCCGAGGGCAATGGCGCCGCCGTGCACATTGGTCTTCGCTGGGTCGAGCCCAAGCTCGGTGATACAGGCGACCGCCTGGCTGGCGAACGCCTCGTTGAGCTCCACGCGGTCGATGTCGGCGACGGTGAGCCCGGTGCGCTCCAGCAGCTTGCGAATGGCTGGGATCGGCCCTGCGCCCATCACCGACGGGTCCACACCGGCAAC
>JBAXLC010000077.1:0-4501 GCA_037135015.1 bacterium
CTCGAAGAGTTCCCGCTCACCGGTGAGCCGACCTCGAAAATTGATGGCCTCGCGATTGTCGCCCCACCACTCCCGGTTCTCCCCGTGCGTGAACCTGGGGCGGGGGAGAGCGCGCCACTCACGTTGAGCTTCACGGCGATCGAGGCGTTCATTGCCTGTCCACTGCGCTACCACTATCAGCAACGCCTCCGCATCCCGTTGCCACCGCATCACTCTGCAACGTACGGCGCCGCGATGCACGCTGCCGTCGCCGAATTCCATCGCGGGCAGATGGCGGGTGCGCCACCACAACTCGACGAGCTCTACGCCGCCCTTGAGCGCAGTTGGCAGAGCGCAGGCTTCCTCTCTCGTAGCCATGAGGAGGCGCGCCATACGGCGGCAGAGGAGGCGATTGCCCGTTTCCGCAGTGAGGAGATTGCAACAGGTCGCACACCGGCCTATGTTGAGAAAGACTTCTCGTTTGAACTCGGTGGCCACAAGATTCGCGGCCGCTGGGATCGCGTCGATGTGCAGGCGCTCTCGCCGGAGGGTCGAAGTGCACCGATCCCAACCATTGATGTACCAGGCGACGTCCTGCGCCCAACCCTGCCACTCGGCGACGATGAGTGGGTGGTGGTCAGCGATTACAAGACGGGCGGGCGCGATGATGACGACGCAAGTCGTAAGCGGGCGAAAGAGTCACTGCAGCTGCAGCTCTACGCGCTGGCCTGGCGTGCTGCAACGGGGCGCCTCCCGGACGAGGTGAGCCTGCGCTTCCTTGACACCGGACGCGTTGCCACCGTGCCGGTAGAGCCGAAGCGCATGCTTAAGGCGCGCGAGCTGATCGTGGTTGCAGCGGAGGGGATCCTCGGCGGCGTCATGGCTCCAAAGCCAGAACTGATGACCTGCACCTACTGCTCGTACCGTGAGCTCTGCCCAGCATCGAAGGCACCAGCGGGGCGCCCCGCATGACGCTCCGCGATGGAGAGCGGCGCAACACTACCGAGCAGCTTGAGCTGCCGCTCGATCAACAGCCCAGTGCGCCGTTTGCAGGAAAGGTGCTGCGCACCGTCGCCACGCCGCCGACACCACCACGCATTCCCGCTGGAGATCAGCGCCTGATTCGCCTCCTTGGTATCGGCGCGCTCCTTGCAGCGTTCATCACCATCGGTGGTGCACTGACGGTTGACCCTGTTGTCGAGCCGACGCGCGCCCTTGCCGTTGTGGGTGCGCTGGCCCTCACCGTGGCGCTCGGGCTCACGGCACTACTTCTACTGCGCTCGTTCCAGGGGCATCCGGGTGTCTGGCGTGTGCGCCGTCGCCGGAGCTTTCGTCGAGGGCTATGTGCGGGAGCCTTGATCGGTGGCTATCTCGCCCTGCGCATCATTGGCCTTGGCGGACCGACCGGGCTGCTCATCGCCACCCTTCTCGTGGTCGTGGCTGAAGCGGCAATCTCACGGAGTGAGATCGACTCGGTCTAGGCCTCGAATCTGCCCCTAGAGAGGTGTAGGATTGCCACGCGCCCTGCTGGACGTTGGCTCGCACCGGCGGCGCATCTAAGTGAGATGGTGATCAATATGAGCCCGAATACCCCACCCTTTGCCGCCTCCCTTGCCGCGCTCGGCTGGGACGGTACCCCAGAGCAGCGTGACCCACTTGACCGCCCCTCGTATGTAGGGCCGGTCAGCTTTGCTCAGCTCCCGTGGGTTGAGGATGTGGCCGAGATCCGTCGTCGTAAGGCGGACATCGCCATCATCGGCGCACCGTTTGATGATGCGGTCACACATCGTCCCGGCACGCGATTCGGCCCTCGCGCCATTCGTGAGGCGCAGTACCAAACCGGCACGCTGCACTCGCTGCAGGTGGGCGTTGAGCCATTTACCGCCCTTACCGCCGTTGATGCAGGGGACGCCGTCGTGTACCCAGGACGACTTGAGCACGGACATGGCGCGATCTATCGCAAGGTTCGTGAGGTTGCTGAGACGGGTGCGATCCCGATCGTGCTCGGTGGCGATCACTCCATCACGTGGCCCAATGCAACGGCGATTGCCGAGATGCGTTGGCCGCAGCGCATCGGCATCCTGCACTTTGATGCGCACGCCGACGCCTCAATTGACGGCTACGGCTCGCTCCACAGCCACGGCTCACCGATGCGCCGCCTGATCGAGTCTGGCGCCGTGCTCGGCAAGAACTTTGTGCAGGTCGGCCTGCGCGGTTACTTCCCCGACAACGAGACGCTCGGTTGGATGCGAGAGCACGGCATGCGCAGTCACTTCATGACTGAGATTGAGGAGCGCGGATCAGAGGCGGTCATTGCGACGGCGATCGCCGAAGCGCTGGACGGTCCAGATGCGATCTGGATCAGCCTCGACATTGATGTGGTCGATCCGGGCCTGGCGCCAGGGACGGGCACACCAGAGCCAGGCGGGATGCTTTCGCGTGAGCTGCTCCGTGGGCTACGCCAGATTGCGGCACAGGTGCCGATCGCAGGAATGGACATCGTTGAGGTCTCACCACCCTATGACTGGGCTGAGTCGACGGCGATGATCGCCAATCGTGCCGCCCTTGAGGTGATTAGCGCGCTGGCAAAGCGTAAGGAGTCCGGCGAGAAGATTCGTTGGGAACCCTCCCGCTGAGCGAAACCGCCTCCGAGGTACGAAGTCGCCTGCTCGCTGACGAACGCGACTTAACCTCCGCCGCCGACGGTGACCTAGCGTATTGGCGGGAGGTAGCGTCGGAATCGGACGGCCCCGCTCTTGAGATCGGGTGCGGCGCAGGTCGCATCCTGACCGCCCTCGCCGTCACTGAGCGGCAGCTCATCGGCGTCGATCTCGATGTAGCCGCCCTCGCCCTGGCTGGTGAGCGCGATCCGTCGGCCGAATGGATCTGTGCAGATGGCCGAACGTGGCGTCTTGATGAAGCCGACGCAACCCTCGTGATTCTTGGTGGTGATCTGCTCTCGTTGATCACTGCGCCTGATGACCTTGCAGCACTCTTGCGAACTGCAGCGCTGCACTGCGCCCCTGGCGGGCAGGTGGGGATCGACGCCACGCTGATGGACCCGCAGCTGTTTGCGAACGAGGTCGAAGGTGAATGGAGCGTTGATCTGGAGCGCGCAGACGTTGATTTCACAACGATTCGGCGTGAAAGTCGCATAAGTCCCGACCCGCAGGCGCGTACGAACACCGTTCTATTGGAGATTCGACATCGGGCGGTAGGGGTCGACGGCCGCCTCACGGTGATCTATCCCGACCGAGCACCATTTGCCATTCGTGCCTGGCAACCGGATGAGGTGCGAGCCCTCGCCGCCGACGCCGGCCTACGCGTAACGAGGGTTGGCGCCGACGATCGTCTGCGCTGGCTGCTACGGTCAGCCCATGAGTGACCCGCGCCCAATTGGGCTCTTTGATTCAGGGATCGGCGGACTCACCGTTCTGCGCGAAGTGCAGGCACGTCTCCCAGCCGAATCCACCATCTACATCGGCGATAGCGCCCGTCACCCATACGGCACCCGAGGCGATGCCGAGGTGCGCACCTTCGCCGAAGAGCTCAGCGACGAGCTGGTGGCGCGTGGCGTCAAGGCGATCATCATCGCCTGCAATACCGCTACCGCCGTGGCACTCGAACACCTTCGCGAGCGGCATCCATCAACGCCGATTATTGGCGTCATTCGACCGGGAGCGGCAGCCGCGGCTCTGGCGACGCGCACTGGCCGGGTCGGCGTGCTGGCAACCGTGGCGACCGTCCGATCGCGTGCCTACTTCGCCGCCATCAAAGATGAGAACCCTGGCATGCGGGTGATTGAGCGAGCCGCCTCCGAGCTCGTTCCACTCATTGAGTCAGGGTTAACGAACACCCAAGAGATGAGCGATGCCATCCACGCGGCGATCGACCCGTTTCTCGCTGGTGATCCGAGCGAACGCATTGACACCCTGTTGCTCGGGTGCACACACTTCCCGTTGATTCGTGGCGCGATCGATGCGGCGCTCGGTGCTCCGATTGCGGTGGTTGATTCTGCGGCAGCAACGGCGAGCTTTATTCAAGAGATCATTTCGGTGAACGGGCTTGAGACACCAGGATCGAGCCGTGGAACGGCGGCTGACCCCGGCCACCTTGGGCACTCCGCGCCCGCGTCAGCGCCAGTAGCTCCTGAGCATCAGATCTTTACGACAGGGGATCCTGCGGCGGTGGATGCGCTCGCACTCCGCCTCTTTGGGGATGGCGCACCGCGCGCGCAACAGTTGACCCTGGGGGCGAAGCGCGGCTAGCGGCGCTCCAGCGCTGGAAGGATGGCGCGCACAATCTCAGCGGCGTTCTTTGAGGCGAGCGCGAGGTACTCCCAGAAGCTGAGCGTGGCCTCACCGTCACCAGCGTCACTCACGCTGCGGATGACCAACCACGGTCTGCCGTGCGTGCGTGCCGCATAGGCGATTGCCGCCCCCTCCATCTCGACGAGGTCGGCTGAACTGCGGGCGGCGATTGCATCACGAACCTTCTGATCTGCAACGAACCAGTCGCCGGT
>JBAXLC010000078.1:0-4494 GCA_037135015.1 bacterium
CGCCACTCCAACCGGCATTCGCAAAGATGCGACCAGGGCGACCGCGGAGCTGCCCCGCACGCTGATTCCCATACCAGCCGATGAGGAGCCCGGAGAGCGGAGCGAAGACGATATAGGCGGGATCGATCGGGATCACCATCAAGAAGCTCACCGCAACGGTGAGCGCCATGCCGATTCCAACAAAGGCGGCGACCGTTGCGCCACGATCCACAAAGCGGCTCATGCGTGGGTCACGTGCGAGAAGGCCGCGCGACCGGCGTAGATCGCCCGTGCGCCGAGCTGCTCTTCAATGCGCAACAGTCGGTTCAACTTGGCGACGCGCTCCGAACGCGACGGGGCGCCAGTCTTGATCTGCCCTGCGTTTGTGGCCACGGCGAGATCGGCGATGGTGGTGTCTTCTGTTTCGCCGGAACGGTGGCTTAGGATGCTCGCCCAACCGGCGCCGCGCGCCAGGGTGATCGCATCGAGGGTTTCGGTCAGGGTGCCGATCTGGTTCGGCTTCACCAGCAGCGCGTTGGCGGCGCCGGCATCAATGGCGCGCTCAATGCGGTGGGTGTTTGTCACCAGCAGGTCGTCGCCCACAATCTGCACCTTGCCGCCGATGCGCGCGGTTAGCGCCTCCCAGCCGTTCCAGTCATCTTCAGCGAGGCCATCTTCAATGCTGATGATTGGATACTTCGACGCCCAGCTCGCCCAGAGATCCACGAGTGCACCGCTCTCCAGCGTGCGACCTTCGCGATCCAACTTGTAGTGGCCGTTCGGCTGCAGTAGCTCTGTTGCGGCGGCATCAATCGCAATGGCGATCTCTTCGCCCGGTCGATACCCGGCCGCCTCAATCGCTGTCATCAGTGCATCGAGCGCCGCCTCGTTCGATGGCAGGCTCGGCGCGAATCCACCCTCATCGCCCTGGCCTGTTGCAAGGCCGCGATCGTGCAGGTTCTTGCGGAGTGCGGCGAAGACCTCAGCGCCTGCGCGCAGTGCCTCGCGATAGGTGGCGGCACCAACCGGAACCACCATGAACTCCTGAAAGTCGGTGGAGTGTTCGGCATGCTTGCCGCCATTGAGAATGTTCAGCAGCGGCACCGGGAGTTTCACTGCAGCATCGCCACCAAGTTCGTACCAGAGCTCCTGACCGTGCAGTGCCGCGCGCGCATGGGCGGCAGCGAGTGAGACGCCGAGGATCGCATTCGCACCGAGTCGACCTTTGGCTGGTGTGCCGTCGAGGGCGATGAGCGCCGAGTCGAGCGCACGCTGGTCAAGGACCGAGGTGCCGTTGAGCGCCTGTGCGATCTCGCCGTTCACAGCGGCGACGGCGCCAAGAACCCCCTTGCCGCCGAATCGACGCTTATCGCCATCGCGAAGTTCAACGGCTTCGTGTGCGCCGGTAGAGGCGCCTGACGGAACAGCGGCACGGCCGCGCGCTCCACCACTCAGGGTGACATCCACTTCAACGGTCGGATTGCCGCGCGAGTCGAGAATCTCGCGCGCGTGGATCGCGGCGATGCGGTCGCTCATGCCAGTGGGTCACTCTCGTCGTCGTCCTCATCGTCGAGCGCTGACGGCTTGATGATCGGCTTCGGCTTTGCTGCGGCCCGCTTCGGTGCCGCCTTGCCACCTGGCTTCACCGGTGCGACGTAGATGATCGGGAGCGTCTCGTACGGCGAGCCTGCGGTTGGCACGACAGCGAGGCCTGGCAGGTCGCGCCCCTCGAGGAACTCGAGAGATGCGCCACCGCCGGTGGAGAGGTGCGTCATCTTCTCGGCAACGCCGAGCTGCCGGAGGGCCGCGATGCTGTCGCCGCCGCCAACGACCACGGTCGCACCGGCATCCGCCTTCTCGGCGGCAACCTTGGCGAGCTCGCGGGTGGCCACGGCAAACGATGGGATCTCAAAGACGCCGAGTGGTCCGTTCCACAGGATGGTCTTGATCGGCACGAGCGCCTCACGAATCGCGGTGATAGAAGAGGGCCCAAGGTCGACCATGTGCCAGCTCGCTGGGAGCTTGTCAGTGGAGACCACCTTGAACTCGGTGCCGCGCGTGACCTCTTTGGCTACCACACCATCGACCGGCAGCAGCACGCGTACGCCACGGTCCTGCGCCAGCTTCAGAATGCGTCGCGCATCGTCGACCATCTTCGATTCGTAGAGGCTCTTCCCTACACTGCGGCCGGAGGCCACAAGGAACGTATTCGCCACACCACCGCCGAGAATCAAGAGATCAACCTTCTTGATGAGCGCCTCGAGTACGGCCACCTTGCCCGAGACCTTGCCGCCGCCAACGATCGCGGCGAATGGTCGCGCAGGCTTGTCGAGCAGGTTGGAGAGCGCCTCCACCTCTTGCTCCATCAGGAGTCCAACATACGACGGCAGATAGGCCGCAACACCAACAGTGCTGGCATGGGCGCGGTGTGCCGCACCGAATGCGTCGTTCACGAAGACATCACCATACGAGGCGAGTCGCTCCGCAAACGCTGGGTCGTTGCGCTCCTCTCCGGCGTGGAAGCGAACGTTCTCGAGAAGCAGCAATTCGCCTGGTCGCAAGCGACGAACGGCATCGTCGGTACCAACGCCGAGCGCATCGCCGGTCGTCGGCACATTGACGCGAATAAGTTGCGTGAGTCGCTCTGCTGCGGGTCGCAGGCGCAGACCGTCAACAACGCGACCATCAGGTCGGCCAAGGTGCGACATGATCACGACCGATGCGCCGCCATCAAGGAGCGCCTTGATTGTTGGCACTGCCGCGCGAATGCGCGAATCGTCGACGATCTTTCCGTCGGAGAGCGGCACATTGAAATCGACGCGCAGCAGCACGCGCTGTCCCTGCATGTTCAGCTCGCGAATCGTGCGCTTCCCTGAGGCGGAGATGATCTCTTGCGCCATGCGGCGCGGGCCAGTCTGCTGCGGTGCCGGGCGCGGAATTGGGCGTGGGGCCGGTCGCGCTGGCGTCGCGGTCGGCGAGGTGCCGCCTGGTTTTACCGTGGCCTTAACGTTCGGGCGGTTCGCCGGGCGACTTGGGGCCGTTGGCGGCGCGCCGGTCGGTCGCGGCTGCCCATTGGAGCCCGTGATCGTTGGCTTCACCTGCGGCCGATTGGCCGGGCGGCTTGATGCGAGCATCGCACCTGCCGGCTTCTGCGGCGGTGCGCCGCTCGCGCTCTTGGCAGGAACGGTGGCCGCTGGCTTCGGGGCTGGCTTCGCAGCGGCGGGCTTTGCTGGGGCGGGCTTCACTGCAGGCTTTGCCGCTGGCTTCGCTGCGGGCTTAGAGCTACCGCCGATCAGTCTGGAGAGCAGCCCCTTCTTCTCAGGCATGCGTCGCCACGTACTTCACGAGGTCGGCAACGCGGCAGCTGTAGCCCCACTCGTTGTCGTACCAGGTGACGATCTTCACAAACTTATCGCCGACCATCATCGTGCTGAGGGTGTCGATGATCGACGACCGGGTGTCGCCCTTGTAGTCGGATGAAACCAGTGGCTCATCAGAGACGCCGAGGATGCCGGCCATTGGTCCAGCCTCTGCAGCACGGAACGCGGCATGGATCGCCTCGATGCTCGCCGATCGCTCCAACTCTGCGGTGAAGTCCACGATGCTCACCGTTGGGGTTGGGACGCGAATGCTATAGCCGCCGAAGCGACCTTCCAATTCTGGAATCACGCGAGCGATTGCCGCGGCGGCACCCGTCGACGCTGGCACAAGGTTGAGACTTGCGGCTCGCGCGCGGCGCGGGTCGCTGTGCGCAACATCAAGGATGCGCTGGTCGTTAGTGTAGCTGTGGATGGTGGTCATCAGCGCGCGTGCAATCCCCCAGCCGTCAGAGACAATCTTTGCTGCGGGGGCTAGGCAGTTCGTGGTGCAGCTCGCATTCGAAATGATGTGATGCTTCGCTGGGTCGTACTGCTTCTCGTTCACGCCCATCACGATCGTCAGATCTTCACCTGTCGCTGGGGCGCTGATGATCACCTTCTTTGCGCCGGCGGTGCGGTGTGCCGCAGCCTTCTCGGCGTTGGTGAAGAGACCAGTGGATTCCACAACGATGTCAACGCCAAGGTCGCCCCACGGGAGTGCCGCAGGATCTTTGCTCGCCAGCACCTTGATGCGACGACCGTCGATGACGAGCTCGTCGTCTTCGGCAGCAACACTGCCGGGGTAGATGCCATAGGTGGAGTCGTACTTAAAGAGGTGGGCGTTCATCTTCGGATCAACGAGGTCGTTGATCGCCACCACCTCAACTTCAGGCGAGCGCTGAATGATCGCCTTCAGGCTCTGGCGCCCGATGCGGCCGAAGCCGTTAATGCCTACGCGTACGGTCATCGAGTGTCCCCCTTCGATTTCACCGCTACGGCCCGCTCCCACTCTGGATTGCCGATTCGCTCGACAACCATCGGATGGCAGCCTGCCAGGCTCACGTCCCCGCCCAGTTCGGCGGGGTGTACGGAAACTCTCCGTCCTGGAACCTTGAAGCTATTGTCGCCGATCTCCCCCTGAATACGCGAATGGAGC
>JBAXLC010000079.1:0-4360 GCA_037135015.1 bacterium
ACCGAGCCGACGGCCCGCGGGTACGGCATGCGCGTTGGCCCAAGGACCCCCACCACGCCGAGCGCCTGACCGGGGACTCCGTATGGGGCGAGGATCAGGGAGACGCCGTGCATTTCAACCGGAACATTCTCGCTGCCGATAAAGAGGCGCACCTGCCCACCCTGCACCACCTCGTGCACCAGGTTCCCCAGGTAGCCGCGCCCTTCTAGTGCGGTGAAGACGTTGCGCACCCGCGAGCTCTCCGCGAACTCGGGGGCCTCCATCACATTGAGGAGGCCGTCGCTATAGACGTGCTCGACCGCCGCATCGTCAATCTCGGCGAGGAGGCGGCTGGTGCGCTCCAGCACGGTCCGCACGATTGCTCGGTTCGGCAGCGACTCGGGGAGGCTCGTGGCGGCGGCGGCGAGTTGCGCCGAACTCTTCTCGAGCACCGTGGCGTTCAGGCGACTCGCCACGGCGGTGAGGGCCTCCTGGTCGGCCCCCTCTGGGAGTGGCAACAGCGTCGGACGCACGCTCCCATCGCTCACCACCGCGATCAGCGTGGCGAGGCGGTCGGCGGTGCGCACCAGGTCGATGTGGCGGAGCTGGGCGGAGGTCGGGCGCATCGGTGTGGCGATCCCCGCAGCACGCGAAGAGCTCGCCAGCGTGGTGGCGGCGATGCGGAACCACTGATCGGCGCCCCCTTCGGCCTGGCCGAACTGGTGCCGAATCATGAGCTGGTCAACCGGGGTGACCTCGTCGGGGGTGGCGATCTCCACCGCGTAGGTGCGGTAGCCAAGGTCGGTCGGGATGCGGCCCGCCGACGTGTGCGGCTGCATCAGGAGCCCGAGCTCTTCCAGCTCAACAAGCACCCCGCGGACAGTGGCGGGCGAGACGCCAAGGTCGTAGCTGTCTGAGAGGGCAATCGATCCAACAGGGGTCGCCGTGCGGATGTGCTCCTCCACGAGGGCGGCGAGGATAACGCGGGCACGATCGTCCAGGAGTCCGGTGCGTCGCTGTCGTCGAACCATGCCCACCTCATCTCTTGGCACTCGGCAGATGCTGAGTGCCAACTCCAGTCTAGTGGGGTCCGCGCCGCGGGGTCAAAGGCGAAGGATCCTTTGAAAAAGCGTAGAATTTTGATCTATGACCAACTCCTTCGCTATCCAGACCCGCGCCCTCACCAAGCACTACGGCCGCACTGGCGAGATCAAGGCGCTCACCTCCATCGACCTCGAAATCAAGGAGGGCGAGCTCTTCGGCTTCCTCGGTCCAAACGGCGCGGGGAAGAGCACCGCCATTCGAACACTGCTTGGATTCCTGCATCCAACCGGCGGATCCGCCTCTGTGCTCGGTCTTGACATCGTCAAGGACTCGGTCGAGATCCGTCGCCGCGTCGGCTACCTCCCCTCCGGCTTCGCCGTGTACGACTACATGAGCGGCCGAGAGTACCTCGACCACATGCGCGCCCTCAGTGGCCGACCATCACTCCTTCGCCATCGTGTGATGGAGGCGCTCGAACTCTCCGATGCAATCCTGAAGCGACCGGTGCGCGACTACAGCCGTGGCATGCGCCAGAAGATCGGCGTCGTGCAAGCGCTTGAGACAGATCCAGAGTTATTGATTCTTGATGAGCCGTCTGAGGGTCTCGACCCGTTGATGCAGCGATCCCTACAAGAGCTACTCCTCGAGCGCGTCGCCGCCGGCCGAACCGTCTTCTTCAGTAGTCACCTCATCAGCGAAGTGGAGCGCATCTGTAATCGCGTCGCTATTGTTCGCGGCGGCAAGCTTGTTGCGCTTGAGACCGTTGAGACGCTCGTCCGATTCCAGCGGCGCCGCGTTGACGCGCTCGTCGCGCGCAAGCCAACGCGTCTCGCCACACTTGCCGGCGTCTTCGGCGTCAAGGTCGCCCCAGAGGGAAAGAGCGGTTACCGCATCAGCTGCGAGGCGGAGTCAGCAGCCGTACCGAAGCTCATTGCGCGACTCCAAACATCCGGACTACGCGACCTCCTCATTGAGGCCGCAAGCCTTGAAGAGGCCTTCATGTCGTACTACGGCGATGCGCGACACAGCTCTGGCGCGGTGCAGGTCTTCCCAGAGGTTGCTGAAGTGAAGAAGGCGAAGCCGAAGCCCGCCGCAAAGAGACCAGTCGCGAAGCGCGCGCCGGTCAAGAAGACTCCTGCCAAGAAGACTCTTGCCAAGAAGAGCCCGGCAAAGAAGAGGAGCTCCCGATGATGAACGCGACCCTCTTCCGCCGCCTGCTGCGCGGCCACCGCATTCGCCTCGCTGTTGGACTCGCCGTGGTGGTGGTCTGGTCGCTCCTCTTCCCCGTCATCTACAAGGCCTTCCAGGACTCCATCGCTGGGAAGCCGATTCCGCCAGGCGCGGGCAACTTCTCGACCCTCGCAGGCACGATCTCGGTTGGCTTTATCCACCCGATCTCAATCGCCCTCTTCGGAATCTTGAGCGCAGGCCTCACCGTTGGCGCACTTTCGGGTGAGCGACAACGCGGCACACTCGAGCTGCTCCTCAGCCGCCCGCTCAGCCGCCGCAAGATCCTCGTCACCATGCTTATTGAGGGCTGGGTTGGTGCAGCACTCGTCTCGTTCGCCTACATCGTCGGCACCGTACTCGGCGCGCAGATCGCCGGCGTCACCGACCAACTCGCGCTTGAGCAGCTCCCAATCCTCTGGGTCTACGGCGCACTCTTCTGGGGCATGTTCGCCACAATCGGCATCGCCACCAGCGGCAGCTTTGACAACACTGCGCCATCGATGGCGATCACCGTCTCCTTCATCATGGCGAACTACATCATCGAGGTGATCGGCTCCTTCTGGGATGTGGTGGAGCCGTATCGCTTCCTCTCGCTCTTCAACCACTTCTCGCCGGTCGACCTGCTCAACGGCACAGTCGATAGTTCATCGGCGCTGATCTTCGGTGTCGTCACCCTGATCGCCGCGGGCTGGGCCCTCTACATCTTCCCGCGCCGCGATCTCGCCGCGCCGAACTGATCCGCGTCGCGCCAACGCGCGACGGTCACTACACGATTCGCGAGAAGAGTTCGTTGCTGAGTAGTCGGCCGCGCAGCGTCAACTGAATGCGTGTGGCATCCGACGGATGTGGCGCGAGCAAGCCGTTGGATTCGCCCCAGGTAATTGCCTCACTGAATCCGGCGCGCACAGCGGCATCGCGATCAATGCCGCGCGCCATGCGCAGCGCAAGCACCAAGCCCTCCGCGGCGCCCGCTGTGCCGCTCTCGGCGGGCGATCCGCCACCGGGTAGAAGTTCGCCTAGCTGCAGCGCCCCCTCCCACGCGTCGTGGTTGGCGGAGTTCCAACGGCTCGCGACGCCAGCAAAGGCGTGTGCGCCTGGCGCAACAGCGGCAACGCTGGCGCGCTCCCAATAGAGGGTGTTGTGCTTTGACTCATGGCCGCCGGTTGCCCAGTTGCTGATCTCGTACCAGTTGTATCCGGCGGCGGGGAGGCGGCTGTTCAGATGCTCGAGCTCCAGCGCGCCGCGCTCTTCGTCTTGGGCGGCGGCGGCCCGCTCCCGCCAGGCAACCGCGCCCGCGGGGGTGGCGAGGCGGTCGTCGCCAGACTCATCGGGGCCGAGGCTGAGGGTGAGGGCGTAGACGCTGAGGTGGTCAGGGGCGAGGGCGATCGCCGCGTCGAGGCTCGCCGCCCAGGCGTCAAAGGGG
Organism: bacterium; assembly: GCA_037135015.1. Lineage (GTDB taxonomy): Bacteria > Chloroflexota > Limnocylindria > Limnocylindrales > Limnocylindraceae > Limnocylindrus. Next base: position 3,677 of record JBAXLC010000079.1, read on the forward strand.
AGGTCGGGGAGGTCGGCGAGGAGGTCCATGGAGAGGCTGGCGAACTTCGCCGCGCGGGCGGCGGCAATCGTCGCCACCACGTCGTCGGGGGTGTGGCGGCGACCGAGGGAGCGCAGGGCGGTCGTGTCCATCACCTGCACCCCAACGCTGAGCCGGGTGACGCCAGCCTGCACAACGCCGGCCAAGTCGCCCCGTTCATCAGCGCCCGGATTCGCCTCAAGGGTCACCTCGGCGTCGGGGGCCAACCCGAAGCGATCACGAATGCGGTCAATCAGGGCGGCGAGACGGTCAGTTGGCAGAAGGGATGGCGTACCGCCGCCGAGGTAGAGCGTCTCGAGCGGCTGACGATCGGCGGAGCCGAGGCTACCGAACTGTGCATCGGTCAGCTTCGCGCGCAGATCAATCTCTTGCTCAACTGCGGTGAGGTACCCGCCCATGCGCGATCGCGGGCCAAACGCCGCAGCACCAGCAACGACAACGAAGTCACAGTACGGGCAGAGCGAGCGACAGAAGGGCACATGCACATAAAGTCCGCGCGGAGGCGCAGGCTGTGCGCCCGTTGTCACGTTAATCGGCGTCGGTGCGCAAGACGGCGAGGAAGGCCTCTTGCGGAATCTCAACGGAGCCGACGCGCTTCATGCGCTCCTTCCCCTCTTTCTGCTTCTCGAGCAGCTTCTTCTTTCG
>JBAXLC010000080.1:0-4320 GCA_037135015.1 bacterium
GGCTCAGCTGTGGCCGCCTTCCTTGAAGGGCACGAGAAGGTCGAGTGGGTCCGCCACCCGAGCCTCGCATCGCATCCAGATCGCGCGGTGGCAGATCGCCTGCTCACCAACGGCTGGGGCGGCATGCTTTCGTTCAAGCCACGCGCAGCCGAGGGCGTTGATCCGCTCAATGCCATGCGCGCCTTTAGCGATCACGTACAGATGTGTGCGGTGGGCGTGAGCCTCGGCGAGGTGGACACACTCGTCTATCCGATGCCAAAGCGTGGCGGGATCTTCCGCATCAGCATCGGCATCGAATCGGTGGACGACATCATCTCCGACTTCAGCCAGGCGCTCGACCACGTCCGCTGAGGTGACCACCGAGACGCTCGTCCTGACGTGGGAGGAGCTGAACGGGTATGTCGAGGCCCTCGCACTGCAGATTCAAGCCCTACCCGCAGATCAGCGCCCTGAAGCGATTCTTGCCATCAGTCGCGGCGGCCTCGTGCCGGGAGCGATGCTCGCCTATCGGCTCGGCATTCGCGATCTCCTCATTGCTGTCGCCGAGCACTACGATGCCGCCGGTCGGCGGCCGGAGCCGACCATTACGCGCATGCCGCCAGATGAATCACTGAAGGGGCGCTCGATCCTGGTTGTGGATGAGGTGTGGGAGAGCGGCCGCACGCTCGCCCTCGTGGCGGAGCGTGCTCGCACTGCGGGCGCAGATGTGCGCACCGCTGTCGTTCATCACAAGCCAGGGAAGAGCGAGGTCCCTAGTGCCCCCGATTTCTTCGCGGCGCTCGCCGATGGCTGGATCACCTATCCGTATAAGGGGGGCGAGTGAACTACATGTTAGACGAGCCGAAGGAGTCTCCCCGCGGGATCGCGCAGATTGCGGCCGCCGTCAGCAATGGTCTGCTGGGAGTCGTATTGATTGCTGCTGGTCTACTCGGTCTTGTCGCTATCGCTGTTGCAGCCATTGATATCGCGGATCAGACATGGGTTTCGCTCGGCGCGCAGATTACCGCGCAACTTGGCAGTGACGTTGCCTCCCTCTTTGAAACGTTCCAGATCGATATCGCCGTGATCCTCACCACCCTGGCCGATCAGAACAACCTGCCGGAGTTCGGCGCATGGGTGCGACAGATCCTGGCTGTGCTCATGGTCGCTGCGGTTGCCTTTGGCCTTGCAGGGGCCGCGCCGCTCTGGGTTGCACGCGCACTCTGGTCGCGACGCTCTAGCCGTGCAGTGCTGCTCTTTGGACTGGCCCTCAGCGTTATCGGAGCCTTTGGCCTCCTCGTGACGGGAGCACCGCAGCTGATCTGGGGGCTGGTGCTGGCCAATGGCCTACTCACCCTGGTGGCGAGCCGAACGGTTCGCCCTTCGGCTTAAGCGCCGAATCCGCGCAGGCGTAGCGCCAGGCGCACGAGCGGTCCACGGATCGGATCAAGATCTACATCGAGTGCACCAGGGTAGACAACCGGCGCACCGCCCCAGCCAGCCTTGAAGTGCGCAATCCCTGACGTTGAGATTCCCCACATGTCGTAGGAGGCGCTCCCTCGCGCCACGGCACGCTCCATCGCGGTGACTTTGAGCGCATATGGCGCGCGCAACTCGTTCCCTGCATCGGTTGCACCGCCAAAGAGTTCGGTCGTTGTTGTTGGCGTCGTGATGACAAGGAGAGCACCGAGCGTTTCGCCCGACGGTGATTCGGCGATGAGGATCTCCGCCTCACCGTTGAAGGCGTTGACGATGTGCGCGAAGGCCGCGCTGCTGCGCGTCTTCACCCCCGTGCGCCCCGAGATTGAAGTCATTGCGGTGTAAAGCGCATCGGCGCCGCCGGCACCAACCGAACGAACCGTGACGCCGGACTCTGTGGCATGTCGCGCGTACTGTCGCCACTTGCTGCGCCAGGCGGCGCGTACGGTCTCCATTCCAGCCGATAGGTCAATGCGTCGACTGGTCGACGGCTGCACCGGTCGCGCGCGATGCAGCGTGATGCGCGATGAGGTGGCAGCGCTCAGCCACGGAGCTCGTACGGTGTCGCCCAGTGCGTCGGCAGGGTTAACCTGATCAGCTTCAACGGGGAGTGGCGCGCTATCACCTGGCTCAAGTCGTACCAACGTGACGCCGTCGCGGCGAAGCTCAGAAAGTCCGCGCAGTAGCTCGGCGCGCAGCGCTGCGGCCACGGCCTCGCTCGGCGCAAGGACAATCGGACCGCGCGGCGCGTAGGCGATGCGACCGAGTCCAGCGGGGAGGCGCTGCAACAGGAGCTGCGCGCCAGCCCATGCAGCGCCATCGTGCGCCACGAGGCGCACCGACTCCCAGCCGGTGAGCGCTTTTGATGCAGCCCAGGCTGGCTGCTGCACAAAGGGGAGGTCCACAAGTTCGCGGGCAGCGGCCGCTGCGCGTAGGCGTGCCCCCCAGGCGCTCGGCTCTTCTCGGACAACAGGACTCATGCGCGTAGGGTACGCGCCCCGCTACCCTTGCGCCTATGCCTGCAGATCAGACCCTTCCGCCGTACGTGTTGAACCCCGACGGGGTCGTCTTCGATTTAGATGGCGTGCTCTGCGATACCGAGCCGCTCTGGGCTGAGGCGCGCTTCGCCATCGCCGCTGAAGTCGGCGGTCGGCTGGTCGAAGAGGACTTCCACCGCTTCTACGGGGCGAACACCCATCAATGGGGCAGCGCCATGGCGGAGATCCTTGGCTATCCAGACGCCAGCGAGATTGCGACGCGCACCATCAACCACCTTGAGTCGCTCTATCGCTCTGGGCGCGTGCAGGTCATTCCTGCTGGTGTCGCCGCCGTGCGCCGCGCCGCCGCGCGTGGCCCTGTTGCCATTGCGTCAGGGAGCCCGCGCAGCATCATCGCCACGCTGATCGAGATCTTGGGTCTCGCCGACATTGTGCAGACCTACGTGAGCTGCGACGAGGTCGCGGGTGGCAAGCCACTCCCCGATGTCTACCTCGAGGCGTGCCGCCGTATCAGCATCACACCTGAGCGATCCCTCGCCATCGAAGATTCGCTGGCTGGCGCGCGCGCCGGCAAGGCCGCGGGGATGAGTGTCGTCGTCGTGCCGCTTCCAGGCGCGCCGTCATCAACGGGCGCTACAGAGATTGCCGACGTGGTGCTAGCAAGCCTCGACGAGCTACCGCTCGCCGCGCGTTAGTCCTGCGGGACTCCCGCCTTCGCGCCGAGTGCCTCGTTGGAGGGCTCAATCAAGTACGAGCCATCTTCAAAGATGATCACGGGGATCGACTTTGCGCCGGTCAGCGTCTCGATCATCTCCTTGGCGGCGGCGTCGGCATCAACATCAACGTAGGTATAGGGAACCTGGTGTGCGTCGAGGTAGCCCTTTGATCGGCGGCAATCGCTGCACCAATCTGCGCCATACAGGGTGATCTTCTTGGCGTCGCTCATGGGTACTACCTCCCTCTCGATGCTCGCCGCGGGCGCGGCGCTGTTGTCATCGTAGCGCGTCGCAAGAGGAGTAGGCCGCCAATGGCGATCAACGCCCCCGCGATCGGGAGCCCACCGAGCCCTGCGGGGAGATACCAGTTAATTGCGATTGCGGTCGTAATAAGCGGAGGGAGCGCCCCGATCCAGAGGAGTGGTTGCTTGGCACGCTCGGCGCTGCGAATGAGGCGCCAGGCGGTGAGGCCGGTAAGGAGGCCGATCACAATCCACTCCGCAGGTGGGCGATCGCACACATAATCCGCGGTGCAGACCTGTATGGTGTCGTAGAGGCGCGCTGTCGCAATCGGTACAAACACTGCGGCTAGTGCGCCAACGCCGAAGGCCGCAAACACCTCCACGTAGCGACGTTCGATTGGGCGATAGCGCTCCATCTCGGCCTGCAGAAGCGAACGACCGAAGAAGAGGGCCGGTAGCAGCGCTGCTAGATAGAGTGCCGCGAGTACAGCATCAGCAGGACGTACTCCTATGGCTGGCGGTGCGCCAACTGGAACGCCGAAGAAGGTGAAAGGATCAACAGCAAGCGAGAGCACGCCTACGGGGAGCAGGCCAACTGCGAAGATCGTTCCCGTGATACTGATCCAGTCTGGAAGCTGCCGTGCGCGGCGTGCGAGGACTCGCGCCGTCACGAAGAGGGTGACTCCGTTAATCAGCGCGTGGAGCATGCGCATGTAAACGCTTGAATCCCACGGAAGCACCACATGTAGCACTGCCGACGTGGTGAAGATGGTGCTGAGCACAGCCACCAGCGCGAGGAGGGTGCCGGTACCAAGATCCACGGGGAGGCGCGCGCTGAATCGACCCGCAGCAGTCGCGACGATCGCAACTGGGGCGCCGACGGCCACGATGGAGACCGCACCGCGG
>JBAXLC010000081.1:0-4199 GCA_037135015.1 bacterium
ACTTTGGCGGCACGACCCCACACGGAGGAGATCACGCTGTGCGGCGGAATCGGACCGCGATCGTTACTCATGCGCGCCTCCGCTGCAGGAACGAGCCGATTGCCACTGCGCTCACCGCAACAACAAAGAAGATCGTACCGATGGCGTTGACCTGCGGCGGCACGCCGATGCGCGCCGAGCCCCAGACGAACATTGGGAAGGTGGTGGTGCGCCCCGCGGTGAAGTTGGTGATCACGAAGTCGTCAATGGAGAGGCTGAAGGCGAGGAGGCCTGCCGCCGCAATGCCAGGGAGGATCAGTGGGAATGTGACTCGCCAGAAGGTCTGCCACCCATCGGCGCCGAGGTCGGCCGACGCCTCTTCCAGTCGGCGATCAAAGCCGGCCAGTCGTGCGCGCACGGTGACAATCACGTAGCTGATGTTGAAGGTGATGTGCGCAATGAGAATGGTGAACTCATTCAGCGGGAAGAAGGGGGGCTTGCCGATCGCCACGAAGAGGGTGAGGAGCGAAGCGCCGAGGATGATTTCTGGCGTCGCGAGTGGCAGGAAGATGAAGAGGCTGGTCGCCGGTCGCCCGCGGAACTGATAGCGCACGAGTGCCAACGCAGCGAGCGTGCCGAGGGTTGTCGCAACGAGCGTGGAGATGAAAGCGATGCGAATGCTAATCACCACCGAATCGAGCAGTCCAGGAATCGCGAAGAGATTCGCCCAGTGATCAAGGGTGAAGCCGACCCAGGTGTAGTTCGTCTTTCCAACTGGGTTGTTGAAGCTGAAGAGGGCAACGATGAAGATCGGCAGCAGCAGGTAGACCAGGGCCAGCCCCGTATAAGCACGCAGCGCATTGCGACCAAGCCATCGCAGCATCAGCCGATCCCCGTCTCAAGCTCGTCGGTGCCGAGGACTCGCGCGTAGATGAAGACGGCGGTCAGAATTCCGGCCATCAACATGAAGCTCAACGCTGCGGCAGTTGGGTAGTCGTTGTTCACCAAGAAGCGACTCTGGATTACGTTGCCAATCAGGCGCGTCTGCACGCTTCCTAGTAGCTCCGCATTGACGAAGTCGCCCATCGCGGGAATAAAGACGAGCAGCGAACCGGCGAAGACTCCTGGGAGTGCGAGCGGCAGCGTGATGCGCTGGAAGGCACGAACTGGACCGGCATAGAGATCCTTCGCCGCTTCAACCAGCCGTCGGTCAATCTTCTCAAGTGAGACGTAGATCGGCAGCACCATGAAGGGGAAGAAGTTGTACGAGATGCCGAAGATCACGGCGACCGGTGTGGCGAGGATGCGGAACTCTTCGGGAAGGACGCCGATTGTCTTAAGCGGCCCCAAGAGGAATCCGTCATCAGCGAGGACGGTCTTCCAGGCGAGCACGCGCAAGAGGAACGAGGTGAAGAACGGTGCGATCACGATGAAGAGGAGCAGGGTGCGATAGCGGCCAGCTCGATAGGCGATGGTGTATGCGAGCGGGAAGGCGAGGGCCAGGCAGACCACTGTCGACACCGCCGCATACAAGATCGAACGCAGGAACTGATCCGAGTAGCGACCGAGTGCCGCTGAGTAGGTCGCCGCATTCGCCCACGAGAAGGTGAACCCCGATTCCAAGGTGCCGCTCCAGAGGCTGGCCTGCAGCATCTGAATGGCTGGGTACACGTAGAACGCCACCAGCCAGGCGATTGCGGGCGCGAGCAGCAGCAGGGGCAGTAGCCCCGGTCGCCGACGCAGAAACGCGATCACCGTCGGCTCCGCCTGGCTCGGCGGCTCAGTTGCCCTGAAGGGCGCTGAAGGCGTCGTTCATGTAGATCTCATCGTCCTCAGAGAGGCCGGCGAACACATGGAGCTTCGCCTCGAGTGCCGCGTCAGGGAAGATGAAGGCGTCGTTGGCGAGCGCAGCATCAAGCTTCGCGATCTCCTCCTTCGTCCCCTTCACTGGCGAGACGTACTGCACGTAGGCGGTGAGCTGCGCGGCGATCTCTGGCTTGTAATACCAGTCCATCCACTTCTCAGCGGTGTACTTATGTGCCGCGCCGAGCGGGATCAACATGTTGTCGGAGGAGAAGGTGCAGCCATCGGTTGGTGTGACCCAGACGATGTTCGCATCCTCATAGCCGATCTGCACCGTGTCGCCGCGCCAGGCGACGCATGCCGCCACGTCACCTTTCACGATGAGCTCCTTGTAGTCGTTGCCCGTAAAGGCGCGAACAGTGCCGTCGCTCACGCTTGGCTCAATGAGTGCGATCGCGCGGTCAAACGAGGCGCGGTCCGCCTTGGCCGGATCATCACCGTTCGCGAGCATGGCGAGCCCAATGGTGTCGCGCATCTCGGTAAGGAGGGAGACCTTCCCCTTCAGGCGTGGGTCAAAGAGGTCCTTGAACCCCTTCACGAAACCTGCGGTGGTCTTATTCGCTGCAATGCCGGCTACGATGCCGGCCCACGGGGCGAGGTACTCAACGTTCGGGTCAAAGCTGCGCCCCTTGTATACGTCGAGCAGGTTGGCGGTGAAGTTGCTCATGTGCGAGGTCTTCAGCTTCTCTGCCCACCCGAGACGCAAGATGCGCGCGGCCATCCAGTCGGTCAGCGTGGCGATGTCCCAGCCCGCATCTTCGCCGGCCTTCAGCGGCGCCTGGATCGTGCCGAAGAAGGAGTCGTTGTCGTTGATCGCCTCAACGTAGTTGACCTTGGTGCTGTACTCGGTCTCAAAGGCGGTTACCGTAGGTCGCGTCAACTCGTCTTCGCTCAGGTCGATATAGAGGGTCCAGTTCGCGACGTTGACAACATCAGAGATGGTGTCGGACTGCGACGGCTTAGGACTTGGCGACGTTGAGCTACCAGAAGTTCCACACGCAGCGAGGAAGGCGGCGGTGCCAGCAGCAGCCGCTCCGACCTTGAGAACAGTTCGTCGGCTGACCATCATCTCGCTCTTCTTCTCGGTGCTCATCGTGCCCTCCTTCTGCGCCTTAGGCGCTCTTCGAATCGCCGACCACGAAGCCGTGCTCGGGTTTCCATGTCAGAGCGACCCGCTCGCCAGGTCGCCAGGTGTCGCTCCGCGTCGTGCGGTCGACGTTCTGTTCGCTCACGAGTAGTCGTAGGCCATCTGCCCCTTCTACGGTGTACTGCGTCAGTACGCCGAGGTAGCTCGTATCAACAACAATGCCATCGAGGCGATTCCCCTTTGACTCTTGCCCCGGCTCCAGCAGCATGAGCTTCTCTGGGCGCACGCCGATCGCACCGGCAGTGCCGATGTCGCCGAGGTTCTTTGGCGCGCGCACAACATCGCCAGAGGGGAGCGTTACCGTCCACATGTCGCCGTCGCTGCCGATCTTCCCCTCGAGCAGATTGCTCGCGCCGACGAAGCTCGCGACGAATCGCGTTGTTGGGCGTTCGTAAAGCGTCTCTGGTCCGGCGAGCTGCTCGTAGCGGCCCTTGTTCATCACGGCGATGCGATCCGACATCGTCATCGCCTCCTCCTGATCGTGGGTGACATAGATGAAGGTGATGCCGACTTCGCGCTGGATGCGCTTGAGCTCAATGCCCATCTGCTTGCGCAGCTTCAGATCGAGTGCGCCGAGTGGCTCATCAAGCAGAAGTACTGCGGGGCGATTCACCAGTGCACGTGCAAGCGCGACGCGCTGTGCTTGGCCGCCGGAGAGCTGTGCCGGCTTGCGCTTCTCGTAGCCGATCAGCTGCACGAGTTCGAGCGCCTCGCCGACGCGACGTGTGACTTCGTCACCCTTGATGCCAGAGCGGCGAAGGCCGAAGGCAACGTTCTCAAAGATGGTGAGATGCGGGAAGAGCGCATAGCTCTGGAAGACGGTGTTGACATCGCGCTCGTGCGCAGGGAGGAAGGTGACGTCTACGCCCTTCAACTCAATGAGGCCGCTCGTCGGCTGCTCAAAGCCGCCGATCATGCGCAGCGTGGTGGTCTTGCCGCAGCCGGATGGGCCGAGGAGGGTGAAGAACTCGCCGTCGGAGACATCAAGCGTGATGCCGTCCACTGCGGTCTGATCTCCGAACATCTTGGTCACGTTGACCAGGCGAACGTCGACGTCTGCCACCCTCGGTTACACCTCCGCGGACACCTGTCCTTCTCCTGCCCCTCAAGTGAGGACCTGCAGAGACTATGACCCACGGGGGGTGGGGTCAAACGCCGTTGCGGGTAGGATGGGGGAGATGCGCCCGTGGGGCGCCGCCGAGAGCCTCGA
>JBAXLC010000082.1:0-4173 GCA_037135015.1 bacterium
GTTCTGCCACTGTTCCTCCCAACCTTGCCCCGAATCGCTAGGATGCGGGTGCGGGAATAGTACCGCCTAAGCCGTTGAGAGAGAGGGAGGAACGCATGCCGCTTGAGACCCCGTTCCACCCCCGCACGGCAGAACTGAATCAGGCACGTCGCTGGCGCAATTGGTCGGGCTTCTTCATCGCCGACTCCTATTTCCCAGCCCACGACTTGGAATATCACGCGGTCCGTTTCTCGGCCGCCCTCTTCGACATCACCCCGATGTGCAAGTACCGCCTGACCGGCCCCGATGCCGCCATGCTCGTCGACCGCGTCATCACCCGCCGCGTCGATCGCATCAAGCCGATGAAGGTCATCTACACCCCGTGGTGCGATGAGACTGGCCGTGTGTTGGACGACGGCACCATTGCGTTGCTCTCTGATGGCTCCTACTTCTGGACCGCCGCCGAGCCGCAGCATGGCTGGCTCGATGCCGCCGCAGAGGGCCTGAACGTCACCATTGAAGACCAGACCGAAACGATCTGCGGCCTCTCGCTGCAGGGGCCGCGCTCGCGCGACGTGCTCTCGGCTGCCGCTGGGCGCGACATGAGCGACCTCGGCTTCTTCGGCCGCGCCGACGTCACCATCGCTGGTGTCGCGGTGGGCGTTTCGCGCACCGGCTACTCTGGCGACCTTGGCTACGAGCTCTTCATGCCCTTCGGCTCGGCACTTCCTGTGTGGGATGCGCTCATCGCGGCGGGCGAGGCGTACACGCTGCGCGTCGCCGGCATGGAGGCGCTCGACGTTGCCCGACTCGAGGCGGGCCTGATCATGGCCGGCGTCGACTATCACTCCTCGCGCACCGCGCGACACCCAAGCCTCGCCGTCTCACCCTACGAGATCGGCTTCGATCGACTCGTTGATCTCGACAAGCCATCGTTCATTGGTAAGCGCGCCCTCATGGATGAGGTCGCCGCAGGCGGCCCGCCAGACCGACTCGTGGGCCTTGAGCTCGACCTGAACATCTTCGAGGACGCCTACCTCGATCTCGGGTATCCGATTGAGCATCCGCTGCGCGCCTGGCGCAAGGTCATTCCCCTCACGCGTAAGGGCGACACCATTGGCCGCGCCACAAGCGGCACCTTCTCGCCGCTGCTGAAGCGCTCCATTGCACTCGGCCGACTCCCTGCCAAGCATGCGGAGCCGGGCACCGTTGTTGGGTTGGAGTGGGCCATTGAAGAGACCCGCCACGCGATTCCAGCAACCGTGGTGCCGCTGCCGTTCCTCGACCTGCCGCGCAAGCGCGGCTAAGCTCCTGCGGCTAGAGCCGCGCCGCTCGCCCCAGGGGAATTCCCCACGCGCTACTAATACGTTCGGCGGTCAGCACCTCTGCCGGTGTGCCATCGGCGGCGATCGTGCCGTTGGACACAAGGATTACACGACTGAATCCGTCGCGAACGATGTCGAGCTCGTGAAAGATCGCCACGATCGTTCGTTTTGTTTTCATGATCGTTTCGTCGCCAGCGAGGCTGGTAAGTAGGTCAGCAATCTCCATGCGGTGACGTAGGTCCAAGTGCGCCGTTGGCTCGTCGAGCGCGAGGATCGGCGTCTCTTGTGCAAGGCCAAGAGCGATGGCGGCGAGTTGTCGTTCGCCGGCACTCAGAGTACGCACATCACGATGCGCGAGATGCGTTGCGCCGACGCGTTCGATGGCGGCGTGTGCGCGCTCGCGGTCATGGGCGCTTGGACCGGCGGGGCCGCGACCGTGTGGGATGCGACCGAGTGCGACGAGTTCATCAACGCGCGTCGCGAATGGCAAGGTGATGTCAGAGCTCACCACGGCAATCGAGCGCGCGATCGTTTCACGTGAGAGATTCTGGATCGGCTCGGTGCAGAGAATCACCTCGCCGCTGGTTGCAGAGACCGCGCCGCTCAGTGCGCGCATCAGCGTGGTCTTGCCGGCGCCGTTCGGGCCAACGATGGCGACGCGCTCCCCCGGCCCAATGCTCAGCGAGACGTTGCGGAGAATGGTGGTGCCGCCAAGATCAACTTGTAGGGCATGCGCGCCGAGCAGTTCGTATGGGGCGGCCTCGTTGGTGCTCATAGGGCGTACCCAGCACGTGCCCGGTGCAGCAACCAGAGGAGGAACGGCGCACCGATCAGCGCGGTGATCACGCCAACAGGAACGCCGATAGTGCGGGCAACCGTGTCGGCGACCAGGAGAAGGAGTGCTCCACCGATCGCGGAGAGCGGCAGCACCGCACGAGGGTCGGAGCCAACCGCAAGGCGCGCCAGGTGCGGCACGACGAGGCCAACGAACCCAACGAGGCCGGCGAGGGCAACGGCCGAGGCGGTGGCGAGGGTGGCGAGCGCCACGGCGATGCGGCGCTCTCGACGCACGTCAATGCCGAGGTGTGTCGCCGCCTCGTCACCGAGCAAGAAGGCGGCGAGGGCGCGGCCACGTCGAGCGAGCAGCAGGGTGGCGAGGGCAATCGGTACCGCGGCGGCGGCGAGGCGCGGCCAGGTCACGCCGTCAAGACCACCGAGTAGGAAGCCGAAGATCGCGCGGAGATTTGCACCACTGGCAAGCATCACCAGTGAGAGGGCCGCCGCGAGTAGTGAGGCAACGGCGTAACCGACGAGCAACACACTGGCAATACGCTCCTCACCGCTACCGATGCCAGCGATGCGCCAGACCAGCGCTACCGAAGCGAGTGCACCGATGAACGCGGCGAGCTGTACTCCACCGAGCTCCCAAGCGACGCCGGTGATGGGCACGGGGAAAGCAATGGCAGCGCCGAGCGCTGCGCCGCTACTGGTGCCGAGCACATACGGATCGGCGAGTGGATTGCGCAGCAGTGACTGGAATGCGGCACCCGAAGTTGCGAGCGCCGCGCCAACCGCGATCGCAGCGAGGATGCGTGGCAGGCGAATCTCGATCACGATTGATGTCGAGGCAGCGCTGATGTCGCCGCCCACCGGGAAGCCGAAGAGGCTCTTGCCGATGATCGCCAGCACATCGAGCGGCGCAATGTTCGCAACGCCGAAGCCGATCGCGCCAATCGCCACCACGACGAGTGCCGCAAGCGAGAGGAGCGTGGTTCTGCGCACCACGATTCTACGGAAGGATCGTCGGATGCAACTGCGCGAGGATGGCGCGGAACGCCTCCGCGATGCGCGGACCCGGAATGGAGACGAGGTCACCATCGATCGGACGGATCGCACCGTTCACCACGGCGGGGATTGTTCCCCACCCTGGTCGCGCCGCTACCGCCTCGGCGGTGACGCCGTAGGCGGCATCGCCGAGCAGGATCACGGCGGGGGCGGCGGTCACAAGCGCCTCGAGCGAGATCTCGTAGACGCCGTTCACGCCGCTGCTCACCAGGTCGCCTCGGGCCAGCGCCACCAGCTCGGCGGCGTAGTCATCGGGGGCGAGGCCGTAGATTGCGCCAGTCGCATCAATCTCATAGAAGACGCTGACCATCGGCTCGCCCTGCACGAGGGAGGTAAGCACAGCGATATCGGACTTAGCGGTCGTGATGACTTCTGCAGCGGTGACACTTGCACCCGCTGCATCGCCGATCAGCTGCAGCGTTGTGTAGACACCACTAATGCTCTTTGGGTCCAGCGTCACGACCGTAAGGTTCGCCGCCTTCAGCTGCGTGATCGCATCGTCGGGGGTGAAGCCCGAACCACCGACAAAGACAAGGTCAGGATTGAGCGAGATGATTGCCTCAACGTTGGTGCCGGTGTAGTCGGCAACCTGCGGCTTCGCCGTGAACGCGATGGGGAGGCAGGTGCATGCTGCGACTCCAACGACGCCCTGGCCAAGCCCAAACTGATCGAGTGCCTCCAGGCTCGCGGGGGTGAGCGCCACGATGCGCTGCGGCTTCGCTGCGATCGTTACCGAAACGCCTGCATCGTCGATGACGGTGCGCGGGTAGTCGGCCTCAACGATTGGCGTAGGGCTCGCAGGTACCAGTGAGTTGGTGGCCTCGCCGCCACATGCGCCGGCGACGAGTGCTGCAACGAGCAGCGCGGCGAACGAAAACTGGTGCGAGCGTACGAAAGCAGTCATAGCTTCCTCCCTTGCCTCGAGGGCCTAAGCGTTGTTTTGCCGCGTGTCCGGCGACCGGACTTATGGGAGCCACTCCCAATAACCGTTGCGGGACAGTGCTGGAATCTCACCAGCTTCGCG
>JBAXLC010000083.1:0-4159 GCA_037135015.1 bacterium
CCAAGGCCACGGCGCACATGTACATCATCAATCCGGTGAAGCACTTTGAAGAGCGGTCAGCCGGATTCCTGGCCACCCACCCACCACTCGTTGATCGAATCAATCGGCTGCGTGCCCTGCGCCGAGCGAAGCCGCTCGAGTCGGTGACCGAGGCTTAGTCGCGACACTCCGCAACCCAGGCGGCCCACTCCGTTGGGTAGACCTCGGAGTAGCGCGGCCCGCCCCCTGAGTTGTAGAGGCGGATTAGGTCGCCGCGTCGTTCGCACTCAGCTAGGTTGACCGCGGTGATGAGCAGGGCGACGAGGAGTCCGATCGCGATCGCCCCGACCGTGAGCCCAACCCAGAGCCCCTGCCGGTCGCCGTAGTCATCCATGCCGCCTCCTTGCTATGGTGTGCATCGCGCGGGAGTAGCTCAGTTGGTAGAGCACTTGCCTTCCAAGCAAGATGTCGCGAGTTCGAGCCTCGTCTCCCGCTCCAACCCCTTCTTTGTGGTTAGGCGCGCGTGTCGGCGATGATTGCGCGCGAGACGCGCTTCGCGACCGCCAAGATTGTGACCATCGGGTTCACGCCGAGCGCCGTTGGGAAGAGCGAACCGTCAGCCACATAGAGACTTTTGATCAGGCCACCGTTTGGATCGCCCGGGCGCGGTCGTGGGGTGGATCGAACGCGGCCCCACGGATCACAGACATGGTCGTTGGAGTCTGATCCCATGCGTGCCGTGCCCATCTGGTGTGCAGAGAAGACGGTGCCGCGGTTTGGGGCGAAGTCGAAGTGGTGCAGTCGGCGCAAGTAGGCCTCCAGCGCCTCGCTCCCTTCGCTGCGACGCCAGCTCATTGGTGGCGACCCCGCGGCGATAATCTCGCTTGCGCCAGCCGCCTCAGCGATGCGCGACATTGACCGCAGTGCGTGGCGAAGTCCGCGCTCATCACGGGGTGTGGTGCGGTAGTTGATCTCGGCAAAGCCGGCGCGGCTCGCCGTTACGCTGCCGCCAGCGTCATCTTTGACGATCGCCAGGAAGGGGGCGATGTATCGACCCAACTTCATGAGGCGTTCGTGTTCAGCACGAGAGGTCCACGGAATGCCGAGGGCGAGAAGGCCAGGGTGGCCAGGGGCGCTCTCGATGATGTAGCCATTGCGCTCCTCATCTGGATCAATGAAGCGCGAGCTCTTCGCCGCCTGCATCGTGCCGCGCCACATCTCAACAGGCTCATCAAAGACACCGGCAACCAGGCTGACTGGATGCAGCCGCAGGTTCTTGCCGATGGCGGGGTGAGTGAGGCCGCTGCGCTGCAGCAGCACGGGCGTGCGGAGTGCGCCACCCGAAACAACCACAGTCTTGGCGACAATCTCAAGGGTGCGAGGTGTCCCCGCGCGCGTGCCGAGGGTCGTAATAGCACCAGTCGCTCTGCCGTTCTCAATGACCAGGCGCTCCGCCTTGCAGTCGGGCAAGATGCGCGCGCCGTTAGTGGCGGCCTGCGCGAGATGCAGTCGCAACGATGATTGCTTGGATCCGGCCTTGCAGCCGAATGGGCAGGTCCCACAGTCACTGCACTCGGCACGGTTCATCTGAATGCGCTCACTGCTCCAGCCGAGCTTCTCAGCGCCGCGAATGATCGCCTCATCTTTCAGCGGCACATTCTGGGAGTCCTTCGCGCCGATCTCTTGCAGTACTGCGCTGAGGTCGTTGGTGAATTCGCGTCCAGTGGCACCAGTGACACCGTGTTCACCCTCCCACTCTTCGCGCACCGGCTCGGGGATTGGTATTGCCGTCATCCAGTTCACGGTGGTGCCGCCCCCAACGGTGCCGCCGGCAAGGATCGCGATATGCGCATCGGCCGTTGCCGTAAATCCAGAGTCGAGATAGAGGCGCTCGTAGGCGTCGCGCTCTTTTGTTGGGAAGGTTGCTTCGGTATACAGGCCACCCGCCTCAATGACGAGCACCTCGCGACCAGCGGCGGAAAGGTCGCGCGCAATGCTCCCGCCACCAGCGCCGGAGCCGATCACCAAGACGTCGACAGCAATGCGGTCCGCAGCGCCTGGGTCGAATGCGGTGATCTGTGTGACGTTGGCGGTCGTAGGGTTCGGTGTTGGGTTGTAGCCGAGAGCGCTCAGTCGCGTGCGCACCAGCGCATCAGCCGGCTCATCGGCATCGGAGTAGGCGATGAAGGAGAGAAGCTTGCGGAAGACAGCAGCGCCGCTACGGAGCATTGGCACTGGATGCTGGACCCAGCGACGGAGAAACTGGTCGCGTTGCGCTGCCTTCAGTGTGCCGAATCGCGCAAGGCTGCCACCGATGAGCAGGCTGCCAACGCGTGTATCGAGAAGGTTGAGGACGAGGCGCAACTGGCCGTGGAGGGCGGGGTCAACCACCTTGGCGATCGCCGTCTCCGCGGCCGCGGCGCGTGAGGCACCACCACCTGCGACGAACCCCTCCGCCAGGGCGGTGAGGGTGCGGCGCTGCGCCTCGCTAAAAATGCCCGCGGCAGGCGTCGATGGCGTTGCGGGCGTCCGTCGCTTTTCAGTAGGCATGCCGCATATCTTGCCTCTTTATGCGTGCGGCGGCTGACGCTGGTGCGTGGCTGGGGTACGATCGGCACCGTTGGCGCGTGGCCAAGCGGTAAGGCACCTGCCTCTGGAGCAGGGGATCCTAGGTTCGAATCCTAGCGCGCCAGCCAACTCTCCCAGGGCGTATGCGCTCTTAGCGCAGCGTGTCGAGCCAGCCGCCGACCGAGTCAATGAACGCTGCGTCACCCTCTTCAAATGGCACATGGCCGATCCCTGGCAGCACGACCCACTCCGCCTCGGGCAGGTCTGCGTGGAGTACCTCGCCACTCGCTAGTGGCACCCAGCTATCGTCTCGCCCCCAGAGAATCAGCGTTGGCGGCGACCCGGCCGCCGCGGTCAGGTTCGCAACGGAGTCAGGGAGTGTGTTCTTGGCACCGTCACGAATGATGCCGAGGAGTGCCAGGTCCCAATCGCGCAGCAGCGATGAAGCGGCGTAGCCATCAACCAGCCCATATCGGTTCACCACACTCTTGACAGCGAAGGCCGAAGAGAGGAGTTCGGCGAACGTTTCGCGGGAGAAAGCGCTCCGAATCACGATACGCGCGATCCGCCGGACTGGTGGCACATCGAGCAACACACTCGCAAATGACGGCGAACTACTGACCCCACTCTTCGGCTGCGCAACGGCGGCGTCGATGTAGGCGAGGCCAGCAACGCGCTCTGGGGCGAGGGCAAGCATCCAGCTAATGACGTTGCCGCCCATGCTGTGGCCGAGTAGCACGGCGCGGTCAACCTTCAGCTGGTCGAGGACCGCAAAGGCGAAGGTGGCCTGCGCCTTATGGCTGTAGTCGCGCCCCCACGACTTCTCGGAGAGGCCGAACCCTGGAAGGTCAATCGCAATCACATGCCAGCCGCGCGCGGCGAGCGGAGCCATCACATTGCGATAGCCGAAGGTGCTCCCGCCAAAGCCGTGAATGAGCAGCAGGGCAGGATCTTGCGGATCACCCGCCTCGGCGATGACGCTCTGCACCCCATCCGCGGTGATGATGCGTGCGCCTGGGGCGGCCGCCGTTGCCAGCAGTGTTGTGGGGTCCGCATCGGCACCCTTCGGAATATCGACCGGGTAGGGGAGGGTGGTGAGGCCCGCCAGCGCCACGAGGAATGCGATCCCGATCTTGCGCAGACGCTTCATGCCGCTGAGGATAGCGCGCTGGTAACGGAGCGTTAACTCACTTCGCTAGAATGGGCCCATGAGCAACACACGTGTCCTCTTGCTCTGCACCCATAACAGCGCACGCTCCCAGATTGCCGAGGCGCTCCTACGCTCGCGTGGACACGGCGCCTTTGAGGTAGAGAGCGCCGGAACCGAGGCGACGCTGGTTCGCCCCCATGCCCTTACCGTGCTGAGCGAGATCGGTATTGATGCCTCCGCCCAGACGAGCAAGACGCTCCACCAGTTCCTCGATGAGGCGTTTGACTACGTGATTACCGTCTGTGATGCGGCGAACGATGCCTGCCCCATCTTCCCGAACGGCGGGCAGCGCGACCACTGGTCGCTGCCAGACCCCTCAAAGGTGGGTGGGAGCGAGGAGCATCAGCTGGAGGCGTATCGCGAGGTGCGCGACGATCTCGAGATCCGCATCATGGAGTTCAT
>JBAXLC010000084.1:0-4071 GCA_037135015.1 bacterium
GCGGCCAGCATCTCGAAGGTTGAGATCGAGCGCGGCTTGAACTACGTCACCGTGACCGTCCACTCGGCCAAGCCGGGTGTGGTGATCGGCAAGGGTGGCGCAAACGTCGAAGTGCTTCGCGCTGCGATCGGCGAGATCAGCGCCGGCAAGGTGAAGCTGGAGATCAAGGAGATCCGCCAGCCAGACCTCGACGCGTATCTCGTTGCCGCATCCATTGGCGCACAGTTGGTCCGACGCATCGCCTTCCGCAAGGCGCTCAAGCAGGGGATCCAGCGTTCGATGAAGGCTGGCGCAAAGGGTGTGAAGATCATGGTCTCCGGTCGACTTGGCGGCGCTGATATGAGCCGCACCGAGTGGGACCGCGACGGCCGACTTCCGCTGCACACGCTTCGCGCCGATATCGACTTCTCCGTCTTCCACGCCACGACCACCTTCGGTCAGATTGGTGTGAAGGTCTGGATCTACCGCGGCGACGCCCCGGCCGATGTGCTGAAGCCGAAGCCGCTCTCTGAAAACGCAGGATCGGGGGCATAACGATGTTGATGCCGAAGCGAGTCAAGTGGCGCAAGGTGCAGCGAGGCCGCATGTCCGGCCCTGCTAAGTCCGGCCGCACCGTGGCCTTCGGCGACTTCGGCATTGCCACGACCGAGCCAGCCTGGGTCACCGCCCGCCAGATCGAAGCTGCCCGTCGCGCAATGACGCGCCAGATCAACCGCGGTGGCAAGGTCTGGATCCGCATCTTCCCTGACAAGCCAATCACCAAGAAGCCTGCAGAAACCCGCATGGGTTCCGGTAAGGGCGCTCCAGACCAGTGGGTTGCCGTGGTTAAGCCAGGGCGCATCCTCTTTGAGATCGCTGGCGTCACGCGACCAGAGGCCGTTGAGGCCTTCCGCCTCGCCGGCATGAAGCTCCCTGTGAGCACGGTGATCGTGGAGCGCTCGGCCGACCTTGGCCAGGTTGTCTTCGGCAAGAAGTTCCTGCAGAAGGTTGCCCTCGGCGTCCCAACGACAGATGAGACACCAGCAGCCGGTGGCGCTGCTCCAAAGGAGCCTGAGCTCGTGAAGCCAGCGAAGCCTGCGAAGGAGGACGAGGCATGATTGAGATCGCCCAGGTCCGAAACATGACTGATGCTGAGTTGGTCCAGGCTATCGCTGATGCGAAGCGTGACCTTTGGCAGGCTCGATTTGAGCTGTCGACCCGACAGTTGAAGGACACGAGTGTCGTAAACAAGACGCGCAAGACCATCGCGCGCCTGCTGATGGTCCTGGCCGAGCGCCAGGCCGCACAGAAGGCATAGGGGGAGTTATGAGCGAGCAGCATCTAGGAAAGCGCAAGACACAGACCGGCCGTGTTGTCAGCGATAAGGGCGACAAGACGATCGTGATCTCTGTAGAGCGCCTCGCGCAGCACCCTATCTACAAGCGCGTCATTCGCCGTACCGCCCGATTCATGGCGCATGACGAGCTCAATGACGCCAAGATCGGCGACCTCGTCACCGTTGAAGAGTCCCGACCACTCAGCGCCCGCAAGCGCTGGACGCTCGTCAAGGTTGTGAAGCGCGGCGAGTCACAGGAGGGGGCACTGTGATTCAGACTGGTACCCGTCTCCGCGTCGCTGACAACTCCGGCGCAAAGGTGATTGAGTGCTTCCGCATCCTCGGCCGCGGTCGAGCAACCACTGCCTATGTTGGCGACGTCATCGTTGCCGCGGTTAAGCAGGCAACGCCAAACGCTGGCGTGAAGAAGGGTGATGTCGTGAAGGCAGTCGTCGTTCGCACCGTCAAGGAGATCTCGCGGCCTGATGGCAGCGTGATCCGCTTCGACGAGAACGCCGCCGTGCTGATCGCCGCCGATGGCAACCCACGAGGCACCCGCATCTTTGGGCCAGTCGCGCGCGAGCTTCGCGATCGCGACTACATGAAGATCATTTCACTCGCGCCGGAGGTGCTCTAATGCGTTCGGTATACGAGACGACAACGGAGATCCGCGTGGGCGACACCGTTTCGGTGCTCAGCGGCAAGGATGCAGGGAAGCGTGGCAGCGTTGAGCGCCTCGTGGCCCCAGGCAAGGTTGTTGTGACCGGCCTGAACATCGCCAAGAAGCACCAGAAGCCACGCCAGAAGATGGCGAACGGCTCACAGGCGCCAACAGTTGAGCCAGGCGGGATCATCGAGGTGGCTATGCCGCTCGCCCTCGCCAAGGTCGCTGTGGTCTGCCCGAAGTGCGACCGACCAATTCGCCTGAAGGCAGGCCGAACCGCCGACGGCAAGAAGCAGCGCCTCTGTGGCCGCTGCGGCACCGTCATCGGTGGCAAGAAGGAGGCTGCGAAGTGAGCCAGCTGAAGCAGCGCTACACGACTGAAGTGATCCCGGCCCTCAAGAGCGAGTTCGGTTATACGAACGCGATGCAGGTGCCACGCCTCGAGAAGATCGTGGTGAACATCGGCCTCGGCGAGGCACTGACGAACGCCAAGGCGGTCGACGCAGCCGTGGGCGATCTCGCCCTGATCACTGGCCAGCGCGCGATCGTCACCAAGGCGAAGAAGTCCATCGCGACCTTCAAGGTCCGCGAGGGGAACCCAATCGGCGCAAAGGTCACCCTGCGTGGCGAGCGCATGTGGGACTTCCTCGAGCGACTCACCCGCGTCGCCCTGCCACGCATCCGCGATTTCCGCGGCGTGTCGGGCAAGTCATTCGACGGCCGTGGCAACTACACCCTGGGCATGAAGGAGCAGCTCTCCTTCCCTGAGGTGGAGTTCGACAAGATCGACCGACTTCGAGGTCTCGAGGTCACAATCGTAACGACGGCAAAGAGCGATGAGGAGTCTAAGAAGCTCCTCTCCATGCTCGGCATGCCGTTCGCGAACTGAGGGGGCTGAGATGGCGAAGAAGTCGTTGGTACTCAAGTCGGCAGCGCCGGCAAAGTTTTCTACGCGGAAGTACAGCCGTTGTGCCCTCTGTGGGCGACCACGTGCATTCATCCGCCGATTCGGCCTCTGCCGAATCTGTTTCCGAGAGCGTGCCCTGGTCGGAATGATTCCGGGCGTCACGAAGTCGAGTTGGTGAGAATATGAACGTCACTGATCCAATTGCAGACATGCTCACTCGCATCCGGAACGCGTCGCGCGCCCGGCATGCCGAGGTGCTCGTCCCAGCCTCGAAGCTGAAGCTTCAGATGGCCCGCATCCTCGTGGATGAGGGGTTCGTCGCCTCCTTCGTGGAGACGAAGAAGGGTCCAGAGAACTACCTCCAGGTCACCCTGAAGTACGTCGATGGCAAGGTGCCCGTCGTCTCAGGCCTCAAGCGCATCAGCAAGCCTGGCCTAAGGGTTTATGCTGGTAAGACAGAGATTCCGCGCGTGCTCGGCGGCCTCGGTGTTGTCATCTTGAGCACACCAAAGGGGATCATGACCGGAGCGCAGGCCCACAAGGCCCAGCTCGGCGGCGAGATCCTCGCCTACGTCTGGTAGAGGAGGGGACTGATGTCACGAATCGGACGCAAGCCCATCGCCGTACCAGCAGGGGTGAAGGTCACCATTGAGGGTCGAACCGTTACGGCCACTGGGCCAAAGGGGACCCTCTCGCGTGACATCCCTGGCGCCGTCACCTTCGTCCTAGAGGCGGATGTGATCACCGTGTCGCGTCCTGATGACAGCAAGACCAACCGCTCCATGCACGGCCTCTGCCGCACCCTCATCGCCAATATGGTCGAGGGTGTTGCCACCGGCTTCCGCACCGACCTCGAGATCAACGGCGTCGGCTATCGCGCCGCGAAGGCGGGGAACAAGTTGACCCTGGCCCTCGGCTACAGCCACCCAATTGAGATCAACCCACCAGCCGGGATCACCTTCGAAGTCGACGGCCAGACCAAGGTCGCCGTTCTCGGTGCAAACAAGGAGCTCGTCGGCCAGATCGCCGCAGAGATCCGCTCTCTTCGTAAGCCTGAGCCGTACAAGGGGAAGGGCATCAAGTACGTCAACGAGGTCATCCGCCGCAAGGCCGGTAAGGCCGGAAAGGTTGGTGCCAAGTGAGCCGCGTAACGACACGTGTCGCGTCGCGTAAGCGCCGACACTT